>NZ_VFVC01000002.1:0-241400 GCF_006441575.1 Mesorhizobium sp. B2-4-12 | reverse complement strand
CCGGCTGCGGAGCCGGCGCCGGCCGTGCCGGTGCCTGTGCGGGAGCCGGCTGAGGCGGCCGCGGTTTTGCCGCCGGGGCCGCGGCTGGGACGGGCTGCAGGCCGCTATCCCCGGTCAGCGCCGGACGGCGGGGTGCAGCCAGACGGATGTCACGTTCGACGACGACATCGGTCGGGCCGCCGATCAGAAGCAGATGTTCGATATCGTCGCGGCGCACCAGAACCAGCCGGCGATGGCTGTCGACGGCGGTGGCGTCCATGACGGCGAGCCGCGTCTTGCGGTTCCGCCCCCCGGCGACAAACGTGCCGAAGGTCAGGTTGCGGACGAGCCTGATGATGATGAGAACGATGACCAGCAGGATCAGCGCCGCGAACGTCCACAGGAGTGCCGCGGCATAACCGGGACCCGCCACGCTATCCAGCCACTGCATTGGTTTCCCCTGATCGGTTTTTGGAAAGTGACGAGACACTAGACCGTTGCGGCTGGCCACCGCAAGTTGCCTTTCGCGCATCGTGAACAGCTCGAAACGCTTCACGCCTGGCCGGCATCATTTTTATCTGACATTTGCCGCCCGGGCCTTTTCCGGACTAGGAGAATGTGATTCAACCCGCTAGGGGCGGGTGTCGGAACATCGGACTTCACGAGCAGGGGGCATATGGCCAAGGAAGCGCGCGGCGATTTCTATCCGGTACCGATCGTCGACCAGAACACGCGACCGGGCGCTGTGACCCGGCTGATCATCTTCATCGTCGTTCTGACAGGGGCCGCGATCGTCTTCGGTCTGTTCCGCGAGCATCTCGGCGATCCCTTCCTGCTCGGCATGCTCGGCGTGCTGGCGATGATCGGCGTCGGCTTCCTGTTCGCGACCGCGATCGGCTTCGTGCAGATCACACCACGCTCGACCGGCGATGAACTGTCCAAGGCTTTCGTCGATTCGATGTCGCAGGGCCTTCTGGTGACGGACACCAAGGGCCGTGTCGTCTACGCCAACCGTGCCTATGCCGAAATGACCGGAGCCTCATCGGCCGCCGATCTGAAGACGGTCGAGGGCCTTCTTTCGGATGTTCCCGAAGCCTCGATGACCATTTACCGGCTGGCATCCGGCCTGCGCGACGGGCAACCGGGCGACGGTGAGTTCCGGCTGGCGCAATCGATCAGGCCGGGCGCCGAACCCGGCGCCCGCTGGTACAGGACCCGCGCCCGCACCTTCAGCGTTCCGGGCCAGCGGCTGCCCATGCTGGCCTGGCAACTCGCAGATATTTCGCGGGAGCGAGCAGAACAGGAGCGTTTCTTCCTCGACCTGCAGAAGGCCATCGATCACCTTGACCACGCCCCGGCCGGCTTCTTTTCCGCCGACCAGGACGGCCGTGTCACCTACATCAACGCCACGCTCGCGGAGTGGCTTGGCATCGATCTCGCCAGCTTTACGCCCGGCGCCGTGACCTTGCCTGACATCGTTGCCGGCGACGGCATGGCGCTGGTGCGCTCGGTCAAGGCCGACCCCGGCACGACGCGCAATGCGGTCATCGATCTCGACCTGACGACGATGACGGGCGAGGCGCTGCCCGTGCGCTTCATGCATCGCGTTTCAGCCAGCCGGGAAGGCGTCGGCGGCCCGACGCGCACGATCGTGCTCAACCGCACGCAGGGCGAGGATGCCTCGGCCGATCTGCGCGCTTCGGAAGTGCGCTTCACCCGCTTCTTCAATTCCACGCCGATGGCGATCGCAGGCGTCGATGCCAACGGGCGCATCCTGCGCACCAATGCGCCGTTCCTGTTGCTGTTTTCCTCGGTCGTCGACCGGGACGCCGTCGATCGCCGCGTGCGCCTCGATACGGTGATCCATGAGCGCGACCGGCCGGCCTTTGCCGCTGCATTCGAAAAGGCCCGGCAGCGGCAGGCCGACATCGACCCGATCGACACTGTGCTGCCCGGGAATGAAGAGCGCCACATCCGTTTCTACGTCAATGCCGTCGCCGACGGCACCGGCGGCGAGGGGGCCGAGGAATCGGCCATCGTCTACGCCGTCGAGACGACCGAACAGAAGGCGCTCGAAGGGCAGATGGCGCAGAGCCAGAAGATGCAGGCGGTCGGCCAGCTCGCCGGCGGCATCGCCCACGATTTCAACAATGTGCTGACCGCCATCATCATGGCGTCGGACCTGCTCCTGACCAATCACCGGCCGTCGGATCCATCATTCCCCGACATCATGAACATCAAGCAGAACGCCAACCGGGCGGCCTCGCTGGTGCGGCAGTTGCTGGCCTTCTCGCGCAAACAGACGCTGCGGCCGGAAGTGTTGAACCTCACCGACGTGCTCGCCGATCTCAGAATGCTGCTTGCCCGTCTGGTCGGCAACGACATCAAACTGAAGATCGACCACGGCCGCGACCTGTGGCCGGTCAAGGTGGATATCGGCCAGTTCGAGCAGGTGGTGGTCAACCTGGCTGTCAATGCGCGCGACGCGATGCCGGCCGGCGGCGATCTCACGGTGCGGACCCGCAACGTGACCGCCGAGGAGTGCAGGACCTTCCCCTACCGTGAACTCACCGCGGCCGACTATGTGGTGGTCGAAGTCGAGGATACCGGCAGCGGCATCGCGCCTGATGTGCTGAAGAAGATCTTCGAGCCGTTCTTCACCACCAAGGAGGTCGGCAAGGGCACCGGCCTTGGCCTGTCCATGGTCTACGGCATCATCAAGCAGACCGGCGGCTTCATTTTCTGCGATTCCGAGGTCGGCAAGGGATCGACCTTCCGCATCTTCCTGCCGCGTCACGTCGCGGAAGCGAAAAACGTGGCCGAACCCGGCGAAGCGCCGGCCACGGCGCCGGTCAAATCGGCCGACAGCGTCAAGGACCTGTCCGGTTCGGCGACGGTGCTGCTGGTCGAGGACGAGGACGCCGTGCGCATGGGCGGCGTGCGGGCGCTGACCTCGCGCGGCTATACCGTGCATGAGGCATCCTCGGGCGTCGAGGCGCTGGAAGTGTTCGAGGCCCTTGGCGGCAAAGTCGACATCGTCGTTTCGGACGTGGTGATGCCGGAGATGGACGGGCCGACCCTGCTGGGCGAACTGCGCAAGCGCCAGCCGGACATCAAGTTCGTCTTCGTGTCCGGCTACGCCGAGGACGCGTTCGCCAGGAACCTGCCGGCGGAGGCGCATTTCGGCTTCCTGCCGAAGCCGTTCTCGCTCAAGCAACTGGCAACGATCGTCAAGGACATGCTGGAGTCATAGCGTTCTCCCGTAATCCGCCTTGCGCAACGCCCCGACAACGCCATGATTGCGGGTGAAGGGGCAGGCGAGCTCGGGGAGCAGTTGTTGACGCCACACATCGAAGCAGACAGGGGCGACTACGCCGATACGGTCTTGCTGCCGGGCGACCCGCAGCGCGCCGAATGGATGGCGAACACCTTTCTGGAAGGGCCACGTTGCGTCAACCGCAGGCGGGGCGCTCTCGGTTTTACCGGGCTTTATCGAGGCAAGCGTGTCAGCATCCAGGCGACGGGCATCGGTGTTTCGTCGTTCCTGATCTATGCGCATGAACTGTTGGATTATCATGGCGTCCGGACTTTGATCCGCACCGGTACCTGCGGCGGCCTGACTGCCGAGGTTGAGCTGCGAAGCCTTGTCATTTCGCAATCAGCGCGGCCCGAAAATACCCAAAGCGGTCAGGTCTTTGGTCTCTACGGCGCTGCCGCCGGCCCGGATCCGGCGCTGCTTGTCCTTGCTTTGGCCAAAGCTGCTGAACTCGGCATCGCGCTCCATGTCGGTCCGACGGTCTGCAGCGACATCTTCCATCATCCGGATGGCCGCGCCCGGTTTGCCGAGGCGCGGTCCGCCGGAATCCTGGCGGTGGATATGGAAACCAGCGCGCTTTATCGCATTGCCGGGCATTTCGGGATCCGTGCGCTGTCGATCTGCACGGTGGTCGACAATATCGAGACTGGCGAACTGACCGACTATTCCGAACGCCAGGGGCTTTTCTCCGACATGAGCCGCCTGGCGCTCGAAATCGCTGTGGAAGGGCGCTAAGCCGCTTCCCGCTTCAGCGTCATCCGCTCGTCCATGGGCTTGTGGCCGCGCAGATAGAGCGCGCAGGTGGTGCGCAGCATGGAGGCAAAGTTGGGGATTTCGCCGTTGATCTCGATGGCTTCGTCGTAGAGTTTCGAGATGAATTTCGGCGTCGTCAGGTTCTGGCTTTCCGCGATTTCATCGAGCAAGGCCCAGAACGTCACCTCGAGCTGAATGCTGGTCGAATGTCCGTCGATACGGATCGACCGGTTGATCTGGCGGTAGCCTTCCGGATCCTGCGCGGCAAAGACTCTGCACATCGTTATCTCCCGTTTTTGTTGGTCTTGGGCGCTGACTGAGCCGTCGGCGCCTTTTGAACACTGCCTGCGGTTTCATCTTCGGCCGGACGGCCGATGACCGCAATCAGACTTTCGTCCTTAGAACGGGCTGGACACTACCCGTTTTCCACTCCCATGCGTGGTAATCGGCTGCCACCACCTTTCTTCGCCGGAGCGCATAATAACCTCCAGGCACGAAAGCTACGGAGTCTGATTTGGCGAAGGCGATCCACACGATGATCCGGGTTCTCGAAGAGGACCGCTCCATCGATTTCTACAACAAGGCGTTCGGGTTGGAAGTTGCTCAGCGGCTGGATTTCGAGACCTTCACGCTGATCTATCTCAGCAATGCCGATGCGCCTTTCGAAGTTGAGTTGACCGTCAACAAGGGGCGGCAGGAACCCTACACGCTCGGCGACGGCTATGGTCACCTCGCGGTTTCGGTCGCCGATCTCGACGGCGAACATGATCGCCTCGGTGCACTTGGCCTCAACCCGAAAAAGATCGTCGAGTTCGAGCGAGACGGATCGCTCATCGCCCGCTTTTTCTTCATCGAGGATCCCGACGGCTACAAGGTCGAGGTGCTGCAGCGTGGGGGGCGCTTCCAATAGGGACAACAGGCCGCGCGGACCGGCGCGGCGCCAGCAACGGCACCTATGGGTGCGAACAGCAAGCAGGGAGGAACATATGGTTACGATCTATGAGAGGAAGCCCGGCCTGTCTCGGCGCGAGCTTCTCAAACGCGGCGGCGCGGGCGCGTTGCTCATCATTTCCGGCAGTGCCGTCATCAGCCCGGAACACGCCTGGGGGCTGGAAACCTCGGCGCTGAAGCCGGAGACGATGGCGACGCTGATCCAGGTGGCGCGCGACATCTATCCGCACGACCAGGTCCCGGACAGATATTACGCCGTCGCGGTGAAGGGCCATGACGAGATGGCCGGCAAGGATCCGGCCCACAAGGAACTCATCGAAAATGGCATCGCTGATCTCGACAGGAAGGCCGGCAGCGGCGGCTATCGTGCGCTTGGCTGGGAAGAGCAGCGCGTGGCGCTGCTCAGGGACGTCGAGAACTCGCTCTTCTTCCAGGCGGTTCGCGGCGGCCTCGTGGTCAGCCTCTACAATCAGAAGGAGCTCTGGCCGATCTTCGGCTACGAGGGCGAATCCTACTCAAAGGGCGGCTATATCGCGCGTGGTTTCAACGACGTCGAGTGGCTTTGAGCCGCTTCGCCCAACCGCATCCAATTGATTTCATGGGAGGAAACCATGGCAGCATCATTTGATCTGAAGAACGATGGCGTGGTCGTTATCATCGGCTCCGGCGCCGGCGGCGGCACGCTCGGCAACGAACTGGCACAGAAGGGCATAGACGTGGTCATCCTCGAGGCGGGCGCCCGTCACGAATATGAGGATTTCGTCAACGACGAATGGGATTCGTTCGCCCAACTCGCCTGGAAGGACAAGCGCACGACGTCGGGTGACTGGCGGGTGTCGAAGGATTTCCCGAACCTTCCGGCCTGGATCGTCAAGTCGGTCGGCGGTTCGACCACGCACTGGGCGGGCGCGTCGCTGCGTTTCCAGGAGCACGAGTTCAAGACGCTGTCGACCTACGGCAAGCTGGAAGGCGCAAACCTCTTGGACTGGCCGGTCACGCTGGCCGAGATGGAGCCTTATTACGCCAAGGCCGAAGCCAAGATGGGTGTGACGGGCACCAATGGCTGGCCGAGATTGCCGGGCAACAACAACTTCAAGGTGCTCAAGGCCGGCGCCGACAAGCTCGGCTACAAGGAATGCCACACCGGCAACATGGCGATCAACTCGGTCGAGCGCGACGACCGCAATTCCTGCCAGCAGACAGGCTTCTGCTTCCAAGGCTGCAAATGGGGCGCCAAATGGTCGACGCTCTACACCGAGATCCCCAAGGGCGAGGCGACAGGCCATCTGGAGGTGCGGCCGAACTCGATGGTGATCAAGATCAACCATGATCCTTCGGGCAAGGTGACCGGCGTCGTCTACGCCGACAAGGACGGCAAGCTGCAGGAGCAGAAAGCCCGTATCGTCGCCGTTGCCGGCAATTCGATCGAGAGCCCGCGCCTGCTGCTCAACTCCGAGTCGGCCAAATTCCCGCATGGGCTTGGCAACTCGTCGGGGGAGGTGGGCAAGAATTACATGCGCCACACCACCGGCTCGGTGTATGCCATCTTCGACAAGCCGGTGCACATGTATCGCGGCACCACCATGGCCGGCATCATCCGCGACGAGGCCCGCCATGATCCGTCACGCGGTTTTGTCGGCGGCTACGAATTCGAGACGCTGTCGCTCGGCCTGCCGTTCATGGCGGCTTTCCTGAACCCCGGCGGGTGGGGACGCTCTTTCACCACCGCACTCGACCATTACGATCATATGGCGGGCCTGTGGATCGTCGGCGAAGACATGCCACGCGAGGAGAACCGCATCACGTTGCACGCCGATGAGAAGGACGAGCACGGCATGCCGATTGCCGACGTGCATTTCGACGATCATCCAAACGACACGGCGATGCGCGATCATGCCTACAAGCAGGCCTCGGCGCTTTATGATGCGGTCGGCGCCACGCGCACCTTCCCGACGCCGCCCTATCCGTCGACCCACAATCTCGGTACCAGCCGGATGAGCGAGAAAGCTGCCGATGGCGTCGTCAACAAGCATGGTCAGACGCACGACATCAAGAACCTGTTCGTGTCGGACGGCAGCCAGTTCACCACGGGTGCCGCCGAAAACCCGACCCTGACCATCGTGTCGCTGGCAATCCGCCAGGCCGACTACATCGCCGCCCAGATGTCGGCAAGAAGCATCTAGTCCCACCTCCCGACTGCCTGCTGGCGCGGGACCCGCGAGGGTTCCGCGCCTTTTTTCGTGCTTGCGAAGGCTATGCCCCGACCGGCTGGCCGTCCTTGCGGCGGATGGCGATGACCGAGGGGCGCGGCGGCTGGCCGTCCTTGAAATCGGGCCATAGGGACTGCGCCTTGTCGAGCGTTTCGGCGTCCTCCGATGGATGCTGAACCGAAAGGAACAGCGTTGTGCCATCCGGGGTGAAGCAGGGGCCGGTCGCTTCCGCGCCATGCGGGCAGGTGAACAAAAGCTTCGGCAGGCCCCGCGCCGGGCCTTCCGTGTCGATGCCATAGACGCCGTCGGGCAGGTCGAAATCGTTGGCGCCGTCGGTCGCTACCCAGAGACGGCCGGCGGGGTCGAAGGTGATGTTGTCCGGGCACACGAACCAGCCATTGTCCGATGTGTCGGAATGGAAGGTGGCGCCGACCTTGGCATCCCCGGGATTGCCGCACAGAACGAACAGGTCCCAGGTGTATTTGTCGGCGGTGTGGTCGGCGTCGCTGCCGCAGCCGCCCGGCGGGATCAGTTCGACGATGTGGCCCCAGAGGTTTTCGGGCCGCGTGTTGGCTGGATTGACCTTGGATTCCTCGCGCTTCTTGTTCTTAGTCATGACGGCGTAGACGCGGCCGGTGACCGGATTGGTCTCGATGTCCTCCGGCCGGTCCATCGGGGTCGCGCCAAGCGCATCGGCGGCCAGCCGTGTTTTCAGCAGCACCTCCGCCTGGTCGGCAAAACCGTTATCGACGGTGAGCTTGCCCTGGCCATGGATCAGCGGCAGCCATGTCATGGTGCCATCGGCATCGTAACGAGCGACCGAAAGCACGCCATCGTCCAGAAGGCCGTTGCTCGAAGCGGGATTCGCCTTGTCATAAGCCTTGTTCGAGACATAGCGGTACATGTATTCGAAATAATCGTCGTCACCCATGTAGACGACGATGCGGCCATCCTTGTTGACGACGACCGTAGAGGCCTCATGCGCCATGCGGCCAAGGGCCGTGCGCTTCACCGGCTTGGACTTGGGGTCGTAAGGGTCGATCTCGACCACCCAGTCGAAGCGGTTGGTTTCGTTCGGTTCCTTGTCGATGTTGAAGCGGTCGTGAAAGCGGCCGCGGCCGTAGATGTCGGAGCCGTCAAAGCCATAACGGTCGAGAATGCCTGCTGCAGGGGCCTTCTTTGGATCGCCGCCGAACAGGTCGGAAACGCCTTCCTCGCAGGTCAACACGGTCCGCCATGGGGTAATGCCGCCGCTGCAATTGTAGCTGGTGCCGAGCACCTTGGTGCCGGTCGCATCGGCTGAGGTCTTCATCAGCGCATGGCCAGCCACGGGGCCGGAGACGGTCATTTCGGTGTTGGCGGTGATGCGGCGGTTAAGCGGGCTATCGTCGATGGTTTGCCACTTGCCGTCCTTGAGCATGACCTCGACGATCGAATGCCCCATCGCCGCCAGCCCGAGATCGACCTGTTCCTTGCTCATCGCCTTGCCGGCGCCGTCCTCGGTCATGCCGGGGAACATCACGTTCGGCGAGATGTATTCGTTGTTGACGCAAAGCAAGCCGTGGTCGGAGTTCACAGATCCCTTGGGCAGCGGCATGAAGGCGATGTAGTCGCAGTTGTAGCCGAAGCGCCTTTCCTGTTCGTCGGCCGCGATCGTATTGCCGTCGAAATCCGGCAGGCCCGCGACAAGCGGATCGCCCCAGCGTGCGACGATCGTCGTTTCATAGCCGTCGGCTGCGGCGTGGGTCTTGCCATAGATTCGGTTCAGTTCCGGAAAACCGAGGGTGGAAAGGGCGGCGGCGGCATGTGTTTCGCCGGCAAACAACGAGCCGACAAAGCCGCCGCCGGCGACCAGGGCGCCAGATGCGAGGCTGCCCTTCAGGAGAGTACGGCGCGAAACGCGCTCGGCGATGACATTGCGAATGACGGGGGAGGATGAGGACGGGGAATCGGCCATGTGTCTGCCTCTCGAGGTGGATGTGACGGCGCAAAGCTGCCTATCCAGCTTCGGCAACATCCAGATGACATGAGAGAAAGCTCGCCTCGCGGCGAGGGCCGTCACCAGGACGGGCTATTGGCTGCCGCCCCTGGTGCAGGTCGAGGCGGTGAAGGCCCCGTCCGGCTGCTTCATGATGATATCGAAGGAGGGCGGGTTCTGGCCATCCAGGGTTGCCTGGGTCAGGGACAGGGAATTGCCACCGGTGGTGTAGCCGCCGAGCGGTCCCAACCAGGAGATCACACCGTTTGCGTCCATCTGGTAGTTATAGCCCTGTTGGACGGCGCCGAAGGTGACAGGGCCGGTGTAGACATTTCCCTTGATGGTGATGACGCCCAGGTTGAGGAACATGCCGAGCAGATAAACTTCGCAGTGATAGGTGCCGTCGGGCATCCTGCCGCCGCTGAAGTCGGCCCGCGCGGCTCCGGTTCCCACCGCCAGAAGTAATATTCCGATGAATATGCGTGAAATGCTGGATGCCATGACGTTGCCTGTCTGAAGTCGAGCTTGCCCCATTTTCGCGTCGGGCCGCAACATTTGTCAGCGGTGATCCGTTCACAAAGGTCAAAATATAGGCATCAGATAAATTTGAGCTAAAATTAGGCAATTTGCCTTGTGCGCTGCGCAAATTTCCCTCACTCAAATTTTTTCGGCTCTCTTTGTTTTGTTTGGTCTGATGTAATAAGCGGCTGACAATGTTTGGCTATTTCGCTTTTTCGGACATCCCATTCGCGGTTGGCATGTAGGTTGCATCGCGTTGTTGCAGTGCAATCAACCAGCTTGGGAGTGTTCAGCATGAGGGGTAGTTTCTCGACAATAACAAAAATGTTTTCGGCGAGCGTGGTGGCCGCTGGCCTGTTGATGTCGGTTCCCGCCAGGGCCGCCGACGACACGATCAAGGTCGGCATCCTCCATTCGCTGTCAGGGACAATGGCGATTTCGGAGACGACGCTGAAGGACGCCATGCTGATGCTCATCGACGAGCAGAACGCCAAGGGTGGCCTGCTCGGCAAAAAACTTGAGGCCGTCGTCGTCGATCCGGCTTCCAACTGGCCACTGTTCGCCGAGAAGGCGCGTGAGCTGATTTCCAAGGACAAGGTGGCGGCGGTGTTCGGCTGCTGGACCTCGGTGTCGCGCAAATCGGTGCTGCCAGTGTTCTCCGAACTCGACAACATCCTGTTCTACCCCGTCCAGTATGAAGGCGAGGAGAGCGAGCGCAACGTGTTCTACACCGGCGCCGCACCGAACCAGCAGGCCATTCCCGCCGTCGACTATCTGATGAGCGAGGATGGCGGCTTGGTGAAGCGCTGGGTGCTCGAAGGCACCGACTATGTCTACCCACGCACCACCAACAAGATTCTCGAAGCCTATCTGAAGGCCAAGGGCGTCGCGGCGGAAGACATCATGGTCAACTACACGCCGTTCGGCTTCTCCGATTGGCAGACCGAGGTCTCGGCGATCAAGAAGTTCGGTTCGGCCGGCAAGAAGACGGCCGTCGTTTCGACCGTCAACGGCGACGCCAACGTGCCGTTCTACAAGGAGCTCGGCAACCAGGGCATCAAGGCGGAGGACATCCCCGTCATGGCGTTCTCGGTCGGCGAGGAAGAACTGGCCGGTCTCGACACTGCGCCGCTGGTCGGCCATCTCGCGGCCTGGAACTACTTCGAGAGCGTCGACACGCCCGAGAACAAGAAGTTCATCGCCGACTGGCACAAGTTCATCAAGAGCGACAGGCGCACCACCAACGACCCGATGGAAGCCCATTATATCGGCTTCAACATGTGGGTGAAGGCAGT
Source organism: Mesorhizobium sp. B2-4-12 (assembly GCF_006441575.1). Classification (NCBI taxonomy): domain Bacteria; kingdom Pseudomonadati; phylum Pseudomonadota; class Alphaproteobacteria; order Hyphomicrobiales; family Phyllobacteriaceae; genus Mesorhizobium; species Mesorhizobium sp. B2-4-12. The sequence continues at coordinate 230,399 of NZ_VFVC01000002.1, read as the reverse complement.
CGAAAAGGCCGGTACCACCGATCCTGACAAGGTTATCGACGCCATGGTCGGCGTATCGGTGCCGAACCTGACCGGCGGCTATTCGACCATGATGCCGAACCACCACATCACCAAGCCGGTGCTGATCGGCGAAATCCAGGCCGACGGGCAGTTCGAGACGGTGTCGCGCACACCTGGCCTGGTGATGGGCGATGAATGGTCCGATTACCTCCCTGACTCCAAGGACCTGATTTCCGATTGGCGCGCGCCCTTGTCCTGCGGCAACTTCAATGTCGCCACAGGCAAGTGCGGCGGCAAGGGCACGAACTGATCCTCCCGGTCTGTCGGGTCGCGGAGTGGTCCGCGACCCGAGACCGCAGCCCGGGCGGACTTATTCCTCCAGTCCGTCCGGGCGCAACATCAACCCCTGGGATTGACCCTATTCCGATGACCGCGATGCGCATGATTGGCCTGACGCTGTTGTTGCTGCTGACGATATTTTCGCCGTCGCATGCCGACGAAGCCGATCTGCGCGCCACCATCGCCAAATTCGCCACGGCCAAAGGTTTTTCGGAGACGGGCGCCGTCGTCCATGAACTGGCGGCCACCGCCGACCCGGTAGTCGCACGGCCGCTTGCCGCGCTTGCCGACGGTAGTCTTTACATCCGCAAGGCCGACTCCCTGGTGTTCACCGGCAAGGAAACCGCCGGAAGTATCGAGCTTTTCGATCCGCTGAGCGGCGACGCGTCAGGTGAGGCCGGCAAGGACGACATCACCAAGATCAAGGTCAACAACACGCTTCGCCGTGTGATCCGTGACGCCTTGGGCACGCTGACGCTCGGCGCCAAGAATCCGGCCGTGCGCCTGGCCGCCGCCGGCACCATGTTCAAGACACCTGACGCAGCCAATATCGAGCCACTCGACACGGCGATCGCCAATGAGACCGTTGCCAGCGTCAAGGCGCTGTTCGAACAGGCCCGCGCCGCATCGGTTCTTGTCTCCGACCGCCCGGATGCCGACAAGCTGGCGGCTATCGCGCTGATCGGCGCGCGCGGTGACCTCGACGCGGTGTCGTTGCTGACCTCGGTGGATGCAAATGCCTCGGAAGCGGTCAGGCAAGCGGCGACGGCGGCGATCGCCAACATCAATTCGACGCTTGCATTGTGGGATGCCGCCCAGAACATCTGGTACGGCATTTCGATGGGCTCGGTGTTGCTGCTCGCCGCGATCGGGCTCGCCATCACCTTCGGCGTCATGGGCGTCATCAACATGGCGCATGGCGAGATGGTGATGCTCGGCGCCTACACCACCTTCGTCGTCCAGCAAGTGATCCGCACATCCTTTCCCGGACTGTTCGACTGGTCGCTGGTGATCGCGCTGCCGCTTGCCTTTTTGGTCGCCGCTCTCGTCGGCCTCGCCATCGAGCGCGGCGTCATCCGCTTCCTCTATGGCCGACCGCTGGAGACGCTGCTGGCGACGTGGGGCGTGTCGCTTATCCTGCAGCAGGCCGTGCGTTCGATCTTCGGGCCGACAAACCAGGAGGTCGGCAACCCCTCCTGGATGTCGGGCTCGTTCGATTTTGGACAACTGGCCATCACCTGGAACCGCCTGTGGATTCTGGTTTTCGCGCTCAGCGTCTTCGCCGTGCTGTTCTACGTGATGAAGCGCACGCCCTGGGGCCTGCAGATGCGCGCCGTCACCGCCAACCGGCGCATGGCCGCTTCCATGGGCATCAGGACGCCATGGGTCGACGCGCTGACCTTTGCGCTCGGCTCAGGCATCGCCGGCATCGCAGGCGTGGCCCTCAGCCAGATCGACAACGTCTCGCCCAATCTCGGCCGCGGCTACATCATCGACAGTTTCATGGTCGTTGTCTTCGGCGGCGTCGGCAATCTGTGGGGCACCCTGGTCGGCGCTTTTTCGCTGGGCATCGTCAACAAGGTGCTCGAACCCTATGCCGGCGCCGTGCTCGGCAAGATCGTCGTGCTGGTGCTGATCATCCTGTTCATCCAGAAGCGCCCGCGCGGGCTGTTCGCCCTCAAGGGCAGGGCGGTGGAAGCATGATGTCAGGACGCTTCTTCGCCGCGGGCGCCGAGCGACGCATCGCCATCACCATTTTCGTCCTCCTGGCGGTGGCCGCCATCGTGCCACTGCTCAACCTTGCCGTTTTTCCGGCGAGCGCCTTCTATATTCCGTCCTACATCGTCGCGCTGACAGGCAAGTATCTTTGCTACGCGCTGCTGGCGCTCTCGCTCGACCTGGTCTGGGGGTATTGCGGCATCCTTTCGCTCGGCCACGGCGCCTTCTTCGCGCTCGGCGGCTATGCGATGGGCATGTATCTGATGCGCCAGATCGGCTCGCGCGGCGTCTATGGCAACCCTGTCCTGCCTGATTTCATGGTGTTCCTGAATTACAAGGAATTGCCGTGGTTCTGGACCGGTTTCGATCATTTCTGGTTCGCCGCCCTCATGGTATTGGCGGTGCCCGGCCTGCTCGCCTTCATCTTCGGCTGGTTCGCTTTCCGCAGCCGCGTCACCGGCGTCTATCTCTCCATCATCACCCAGGCGATGACATACGCGTTGCTGCTCGCCTTCTTCCGAAACGACATGGGGTTTGGCGGTAACAACGGCCTGACCGACTTCAAGGACATCCTGGGCTTCAACGTGCAAGCCGACGCCACGCGCTCGGCGTTGTTCGCGGCCAGCGCCGTGATCCTGGCGCTCGCCATCTACATCACCTGGGCGATCGTCGGCTCCAAATACGGCAAGCTCCTGATGGCCGTGCGCGACGCCGAGAGCCGCACGCGTTTCCTCGGCTGGCGGGCGGAGAATGTAAAACTGTTCGCCTTCACCGTATCGGCTGTCATGGCCGGCATTGCTGGCGCGCTCTACGTGCCGCAGGTCGGCATCATCAATCCCGGCGAGTTCGAACCGTCCAATTCGATCGAGGTGGTGATTTGGGCCGCCGTCGGCGGGCGCGGCACCATCGTCGGACCGATCATCGGCGCGCTGCTGGTCAATGCCGGCAAATCCTGGTTCACCGGCGTCCTGCCCGAACTGTGGCTGTTCGCGCTCGGCGGTCTGTTCGTCGCGGTTACGCTGCTGTTGCCCAAGGGCATTATCGGCATGTGGGACTCCTGGCGCAGCGATGCGAAGGCGTTGCGCGCGGCATCCATCGCCAAGGAAGCCGGAGTCGAGGCTGGAGTCGCGCTGGCGACCTCGAAGCTCGCCCGCTCGCCGGCCAGGAATCCAGGCGAATGGTCCTGGTCCGACCCCGAGCCGCAGGCGGCGGAGTAACCATGAGCAAATCGAACACAATTCTCTACCTGGACGGCGTCTCGGTCTCCTTCGACGGTTTTCGCGCCATCAACAGCCTGTCGCTGGTGCTCGACAAGGGCGAGATGCGCGCCATCATCGGCCCCAACGGAGCCGGCAAGACGACAATGATGGACATCGTCACCGGCAAGACACGGCCCGATGAAGGTGAAGTCTTCTTCGACGGCCGGGTGGACCTGACCAGACATGACGAGGCTGAAATCGCCATGATGGGCATCGGCCGCAAATTCCAGAAGCCGACCGTCTTCGAAAGCCACACGATCGAGGAAAACCTGATGCTGGCCCTGAAAGGGCCGCGCTCGATCTTCCCGGCGCTGTTTCATCGCCGCTCAGCGGCCGAGACGCGGCGGATCGACGACATCCTCGGCGTCATCCGGCTCGGTGATAAACGCGACGTGCTCGCCGCCAATCTCAGCCACGGGCAAAAGCAGTGGCTGGAGATCGGGATGCTGCTGGCGCAGGACCCAAAGCTGCTTCTGGTCGACGAGCCGGTGGCCGGAATGACCGACGCCGAGACCGAGGAGACCGCGCGGCTGCTCAAGGATATCGCGCGCGACCATTCGGTCATCGTCGTCGAGCACGACATGCATTTCGTGCGCGAACTCGGCGTCAAGGTTACCTGCCTGCATGAGGGTTCGGTGCTCTCCGAAGGCACACTCGATTTCGTGTCGGCCGACGAGCGCGTCGTGGAAGTGTATCTGGGGAGATGAACATGCATTGGCGGGTTCCATTCCATCGCTTCGATCTGTCGTTTCTCCGATTCTGGAAACGGCGCTGACATGCTCGAAGTCTCCGATGCCACGCTTCACTACGGCGCCGCCCAGGCGCTGCGCGGCGTGTCGCTGAAGGTAGGCGCCGGCAAGATCACTTGCGTGCTCGGCCGCAACGGCGTCGGCAAGACCAGTTTGATGAGATCGATCGTCGGCCATCACCGGCTGACGAGCGGAAGCGTTGCCTTCGAGGGGAAGGCGCTCGACCGGAGCGCGGCGTATGACCGCGCCCGGTCGGGCATCGCATTCGTACCGCAGGGCAGGGAGATTTTTCCGCTGCTCAGCGTACGGGAGAATCTCGAATCCGGGTTTGCGCCGCTCAAGCGCGCCGACCGCGACGTGCCGGCCCATGTCTTCGAACTCTTTCCGGTGCTGAAGCAGATGCTCGGCCGCCGCGGCGGCGATCTTTCCGGTGGCCAGCAGCAGCAATTGGCGATCGGCCGCGCGCTGGTGATGCGGCCGAAGCTTTTGGTGCTGGATGAGCCGACGGAGGGCATCCAGCCGTCAATCATCAAGGACATCGGCCGGGCCATCCGCTACCTGCGCGACCAGGCCGGCATCGCGGTGCTGCTGGTTGAACAGTATCTCGACTTCTGCCGCGAACTCGCCGACGAGGTCAACATCATGGATCGTGGCCGGATCGTCCACACCGGCCCGGCGGAGGATCTGGACCGGGCTGATGTTCGCAAATTCCTGACGGTCTAGAATCAGCATTGTTCTTCAGGTGACGGTCCAAAGTCCCTGGCAAGTTCGATATTTCTACCTTCGAGCCGTCCGCATCTCTGGCGCGGCATGGGCTGCATGCTAGTCTTTTCTTGGCTTTTGTGAGTCGGCCGCTTCCGTATCAGTCTGGTTGTCGCAGATCGAGGGGCGGCGAAGGCCGCGCAAGTTCCACGCAAGCAAGGCTTCCTAGCCTCCTGTGATCTGATTGTCGTTCAACGCGTTTGGGCACACAGGCTAAGGGACGGCCATGCAACGTTTCGTCGAAGATTACCAGAAGAGGCGGCTTACAGAGCGTGTCGACATCATCGCCGCCATTAACATCCTGAGGTCACAGGGCTGCGACTACGACGATCTGATCGAGGAGATCACCAAGGTCTTCTATGTCGACCTCGACGCCTTCAATGAAATCGTGATGGCGGCATAAGGGCCGCTTTCGCCCGCCCAACAATCACAGGCTCAATATCGATCCGCGCGGTCAACTCGCGCGTCGGAATGGAGAGGCGGTCACGCGGTTGCGGCCGCCACGCTTGGCATCATAGAGCGCCTTGTCGGCGGCGCTGAGCACCTTGTCGAGGCTGAGGCCTTCCTTGCTGCCAAACGCAAAACCAGCGCTAACGGTGCATGTAAGCAAGCCGGTTTCGGTTTCTATCAGGCGCGTCGCGAAAGCGGTCCGGATGCGCTCCGCCACTTCCTGCACCGTTTCCGGCAGCGTGCGCTTCAACACCAGTGCGAATTCCTCGCCGCCCATGCGCGCGGCGACGTCGGTCTGGCGAAGATTGCCGGCGAGTTCGCTGGCGAACACTTTCAGCACCTCGTCGCCCGCCGCGTGGCCGAACTCGTCGTTGATGGCCTTGAAGTTGTCGAGGTCGAAGACGACCACCGCGGTAAAGGCGCCGACCGGGGCATTGCCATGTATGTCGAACAGAGCGCGCCGGTTGAGCAGGCCTGTCAGCGGATCGGTCAGGGCATTGCGGCGGTGGTGCCTGGCCAGACGACCCTGGTTGAGAGCAAGCGAGAGCGCGCCAATACCCGTCATGCTGGCGATAACCACGACGAGGCTCAATTCCTCGGCCCAGTTGCTCGGCGCATGGCCCAGGACCAGTTTTCCATCCCAGCCAAGCACCATGGCGCACAGCGCGAAGGAGGCGGCGGTGGCCGAATAGAGCGCGGTGATGCCGATCGTCAGGGCAGGGGCCTCGTCGCGGCCCCTCCAGTATTCGAAGGCCGTCGCGAACAGGAGCAGGGCGGCGAACATGTTCTCGAACATGAAGCCGAGGCCATCATAGCCCAGAGCCATGGGAGGCAGCGCCACCGCCAGCGAAAGGCAGCCAAACATCATTCGCCGCAGCGGCGAGCCGCCTGTCCTGAACTGGTAGGCAGCACCCAGCATGACTGAGAAACCAATCAACAGGAACGCCAGCGCGGCGATCCCGAGCAGGCGCCCAGGCATGTCGATATAAGCGTCATAGGCAAAAATATCGCCGACCACGAACACCAGGCTGATCGCCCATGTCAGCAGGAACCGCTCCGTGCGCGCGGTCAACCACATGCCGAACAATGTCAGGCTCAGGCAGGCGGCGGAGAACCCGACAGCCAGCAGAAGTGAAGTGTAGTCGAGCGACATGCCCCTCTTTTCCTGCCGGCGGCGGTTCCAGTTCTGCGGCTTGGCGTCCGCGCATTCATGCAGCAAGGAAGTGTCGAGAAGGTTACGATCGTGGCGAAGATGCCACGAAGTGGGCGCCCGCCTGCGCGCAAAACGCATAGGCGGCGCGCTTATGGCGTGCAGCCGGATACCGGCTGACGCTCGTCAGCCGGTCACACGCTTCATCAGCGCCATGGCCCCGAACGGTGCGCGCACCTTGCCCTCGGTGATGAAGTAGACAAACACGTCGCGTGGCTGCACCGGCGCGTCGGTTGCGGGATCGGCGCGCCGCAGATCGGCCGGCTGCTTGCCTTCCGCCCAAGTCTTTGCCCGCGCCGCCCATTCGTCGAGACCCTTTGGCGTGTAGCAATCGGGATTGTCGTCGCTGCCGGTCTGCAGCCTCGCATAGACGAAATCGCCGGTGATGTCGGCGATATCGGGGTATTTGGCATGATCGGCGTAGACGATCGCCGCCTTGTATTTGCGCGCCAGCGCGGGAAATTCCGGGACAATGAAACTGTCGTTGCGCACTTCAAGCGCATGGCGCAGCGCGACACCGTCCTGCTTCTCCGGCAGCAGTTTCAGAAAGGCTTCGAAATCGTCCGGGTCGAACTTTTTCGTCGGCGCGAACTGCCACAGGATCGGTCCCAGTTTTTCGCCGAGCGCGGCGACGCCCGAGCCAAGGAAGCGCATCATCGATTCGCCGGCTTCGCCGAGTACGCGCCGGTTGGTGACGAAGCGATTGCCTTTCAGCGAATAGACGAAACCGTCCGGCGCTTCGCTGGCCCATTTGATGAAGGTCGGCTCCTTGAAACTGGAATAATAGGTGCCGTTGACCTCGATGCTGGGCACCTGACGGCTGGCATATTGCAACTGTTTCGCCTTCGACAACTTGTCCGGATAGAAGGACGTGTCCCAGGGCTCGAAGGTCCAGCCGCCCATGCCGGCGCGGATTGTTCCCGATTTGCTCATTGTCGTCCTCCCAGGTGCAGAAGTCGGTTCCGAAAGATCAGGCTGTCTCACCGACCGGCTTGGCCATGTCGACGAGCACCCATCCTGGTCGGTAAGGATTGGGCCGGCGACCCGTTTCGCGATAACCGTAAGCGAGATAGAGCGCGATGTTTCGCTCCATTTTCGCATTGGTATAGAGCCGCACCTCCGGCAAGCCCCAAAGGCGGGCCTGTTCATCCGCGTGCTTGAGCAGCGTGATGCCGAAGCCCTTGCCTTGGAAGGCAGGTGACACCGCGACGGAGAAGATCATCGCGTGGTCGGCGTGGCGTTCCAGCGTGATTACCCCGGCGAGCTCGCCGACGCGCTCCAGCAGCCAGACCTCGCCCCGGGCGATGCGCGGCGCGTAGTCTTCGGTAACCGGGATCGGCGGCGCATCGAGTATGGCGTCATAGGGGGCATAGGCTGCTTTCGTCAACGCGACGATCGCGGCAAGATCATCACGGCGGGCGAGCCTCATGATTGATCCATTCCAGCAGCAGAGGCGATCACCTTTTCCATGCCGGCGGCAATCGCCGCGACTGCGGCGCGGCTGGCCTCGCCCAGGCTATGGCGCCCGGCGATCCAATTCGCATCATTGTAGGAGAGCCACACCTTGCCTTGCTCATCCTCCCAGGCCAGCGCCTTGACCGGCAGATCGATGCCGGCGAGCTGCCTGTCCTGCATCAGTGGTGTGCCACCCTTGGGATTGCCGAAAATCAACAGTTCGGTGGGGCGAAGCGCGGCGTCGACATCGCGCGCGCCGGCTGCGTGATCGATGCGCGCGAACTCAAGCAGTCCCGCACGCTTTATCGCTTCCGCCAGGCGGTCGATGGTTTCGGTCACGCCAAACTGGCTCTGGACCGTGATGAGACCATCCCCAGCCATCACTCCGCCGCTTCGCGTTTGCCTCCGGGGCGCCGCTCCAGAAGTTCCTTCAAGAACTGGCCGGTGTAGCTGCGCTTTTCGCGCACGATCGCTTCCGGCGTGCCGGAGGCGACCAGTTCGCCACCGCCGTCGCCGCCTTCGGGACCTAGGTCGAGCACCCAGTCGGCGGTTTTTATCACCTCGAGATTGTGCTCGATGACTACCACCGTGTTGCCCTGGTCGACCAATTCGTGCAGCACTTCCAGGAGCTTGGCGACGTCGTGGAAGTGCAGGCCGGTGGTCGGCTCGTCGAGAATGTAGAGCGTCTTGCCGGTCGCCTTGCGCGACAGTTCCTTGGCGAGCTTGATGCGTTGCGCCTCGCCGCCGGAGAGCGTCGTCGCCTGCTGGCCGATATGGATGTAGCCGAGGCCGACCTGTTTCAGCGTGTCGAGCTTGTCGCGCACGCCGGGCACCGCGGCGAAGAAATCGACGCCTTCCTCGACGGTCATGTCGAGCACGTCGGCGATCGACTTACCCTTGAACAGCACGTCGAGCGTCTCCCTGTTGTAGCGCTTGCCGTGGCAGACGTCGCAGGTGACATAGACGTCGGGCAAAAAGTGCATTTCGATCTTGATGACCCCGTCGCCCTGGCAGGCCTCGCAGCGGCCGCCCTTGACGTTGAACGAAAAACGGCCCGGTTGGTAGCCGCGCGCCTTGGCTTCAGGCAGGCCTGCGAACCAGTCACGGATCGGCGTGAAGGCGCCGGTATAGGTGGCGGGGTTCGAACGCGGCGTGCGGCCGATCGGCGACTGGTCGATGTCGATGACCTTGTCGAGGAACTCCAGACCCTCGATGCGGTCATGTTCGGCCGAATGCTCGCGCGAACCCATGATGCGGCGCGAGGCCGCCTTGAACAGCGTCTCGATCAGGAAGGTCGACTTGCCGCCGCCCGACACGCCGGTGACGGCGGTGAAGGTGCCGAGCGGTATTTCGGCGGTGACGTTCTTCAGATTGTTGCCGCGCGCACCGACGATCTTCAGGCGCCGGTTCTTCTTCGCCTCGCGGCGCACGGCCGGCGTTGCCACTTCGAGTGCGCCCGACAGATATTTGCCGGTGATCGAATTGGGGTTCGCCATCACCTGCTGCGGCGTGCCCTGGGCGATGATCTCGCCGCCATGGATGCCGGCGGCCGGGCCCATGTCGACGACATAGTCGGCGTGCAGGATGGCATCCTCGTCGTGCTCGACGACGATCACCGTGTTGCCGATGTCGCGCAAATGCTTCAGCGTATCGAGCAGGCGCGTGTTGTCGCGCTGGTGCAGGCCGATCGATGGCTCGTCCAGCACGTAAAGCACGCCGGTGAGACCCGAGCCGATCTGCGATGCCAGCCGGATGCGCTGGCTTTCGCCGCCCGACAGCGTGCCGGAATTGCGCGATAGTGTCAGGTAGTCGAGCCCGACGTCGTTGAGGAACCGCAGGCGCTCGCGGATTTCCTTCAGCACGCGCACCGCGATCTCGTTCTGCTTGTCGTTGAGCTTTGCGGGCAGGTCGGTGAACCAGCGATCGGCGTTGCGGATCGATTGCTCGGTGACTTCGCCAATGTGCTTGCCGGCAATCTTAACCGCCAGCGCTTCCGGCTTCAGCCTATAGCCCTTGCAGACCGGGCAGGGCGTTGCCGACATGAAGCGCTCGATCTCTTCGCGCATCCAGGCGGACTCGGTTTCTTTCCAGCGCCGCTCGAGATTGGGGATGACCCCTTCGAAGGTTTTGGTGGTCTTGTAGGAGCGCAGGCCGTCATCGTACTGGAAGGTGATTTCCCGTTCGCCGGTGCCACGCAGGATCGCCTCCTGGGCCTCGGCGCTCAAATCCTTGAACTTGTCGCCGAGCTTGAAGTTGTAAGCCTTGCCCAATGCCTCGAGGGTTTGCACGTAATAGGGCGAAGTCGACTTCGCCCATGGGCTGACCGCGCCGTCGCGCAACGACACATTCTCATCCGGCACCACGAGATTGGGATCGATGGCGCGCTGGCTGCCGAGACCGTCGCAGGTCGGGCAGGCGCCGAACGGGTTGTTGAACGAGAACAATCTCGGCTCGATCTCGGGAATGGTGAAGCCGGATACCGGGCAGGCGAATTTTTCGGAGAACAGGATGCGTTCATGCGTCTCGTTCTTCGATTTGTTGACCGAATCCTCGCCGGTCTGGCTGGCGTCGAGCGGCTTGTCGGCGAACTCGGCCACCGCCAATCCCTCGGCGAGCTTCAGTGCCGTCTCGATGGAGTCGGCAAGCCTCGTGGCGAGATCGCCGCGCACAACGATGCGGTCGACGACGACATCGATGTCGTGCTTGTACTTCTTGTCCAGGGCCGGAACGTCGGCGATTTCGTAGAAGACGCCATCGACCTTGACGCGCTGAAAGCCCTTCTTCTGCAGTTCCAGCAATTCCTTGCGGTACTCGCCCTTGCGGCCACGCACAATCGGCGCCAGCAGGAACAGGCGTGTGCCCTCCTCGACCGCCAGCACGCGGTCGACCATCTGGCTTACGGTCTGGCTCTCGATGGGCAGGCCGGTGGCCGGCGAATAGGGCACGCCGACACGGGCGAACAAAAGCCGCATGTAGTCGTAGATTTCAGTGACGGTGCCGACCGTTGAACGCGGATTCTTCGACGTGGTCTTCTGCTCGATGGAGATGGCGGGCGACAGGCCGTCGATCTGGTCGACGTCGGGCTTCTGCATCATTTCGAGGAATTGCCGCGCATAGGCCGAAAGGCTCTCGACATAGCGGCGCTGGCCTTCGGCATAGATGGTGTCGAAGGCGAGCGACGATTTGCCGGAGCCCGACAGGCCGGTCATGACGATCAGGCTGTCACGCGGCAGGTCGAGATCGACATTCTTCAGATTGTGTTCGCGCGCCCCGCGAATGGAAAGGAATTTATGGTCGGCCATCGCCGGTCGCCGCCTCAGATCTGGAATTCGTGGGATTGGCGGGTTTTCCCGACCATCCCCTATGTAGGTTTTTTTGCCGCCACGTCGAGAGACGCCACAACTCCCGACAGAAGTCGTTTAACCGCCTTTCGTGCGAACGGGCAAGCGGAAAGAACAAAGGCCGAACACGCTCCTGACAAAGCTGTGCGGAAACTGACCTGCACGTAACCTCCGCGCGATCACATTTTTCCGTAACCGGCTATTGATGGTTGACGCGGCCGGCTCACGGGGGCAGTCTCGGGACGTCAACGAAGCCGGCTGTCTTTCGATGGCCTCGCCACCCAGAGGTGGCCTGCGAGACGCCGCAGGCATTTGCGATTTGCGCTTCGGGACGAGATGTCGCAACGGACAGAGGAGCGGAGCATGACGCCACCGGACAGTCCCTTGAGGCTCCACGTGTCGCTGGAGCCGCGGCAGGCATAAGTGTCAAGGGTTTAGCGTTTGCGCCACCCGACAAACCGTGACCTGCCGTAACCCACCAAAAATCAGAGACTGCTAGTCGGATCGTCGGCTGAAAGCCGCGAAGCATCCGAAATCTAACGCCGGCAGTACACTCCCGGCAAAAGATTGGACTATAGATCCAGGAAAGCCCCGGCCGTTTGCCAAGAGCACGGCGGGGCTGTTCTCTTTTTGAGCGGGGAGTTGGCAACGCTCCGGGCCTTTTGGAGGCCTCATCCCACTACCTATCTGGCCACTACTTATCTGGGAGGCTTGATCGCGCCGGCGCCGATATCGACGGTGATGCTGCCGGAAATCCTGACATCCGTATCGCCGATCTTGAATTGACCATTGCCGTTGCCGGGGAACGCGTCGTCGGGCTCCGGCTGTGGGGCTGGCTTGGCAATGCGATAGTCGCCGCTGACGCCGGGCAGGGCGCTTTTCTGCGCCGATGGCGAGGCATTCTCGGCAAACGCCGTACTGGATACAAAACCTGTGATGGCGAGCACCGTAGCGATGATGGCGCGATGCGATACTCTGGGCGGATGCGTGTCAGTCATCCCGGGACTATAGGGGCGTACCCCCATCGGAACCAGACCGGTATCGTCAAATCTTCGACAGGCGGCTGGCTTTTGGTCTGATCAAGCCGCTTTTTTGCGGGTGCCGAAGACATGGTCGACGATGCCCCAGGCCTGGGCTTCGCGGGCGGTCATGAAATGGTCGCGGTCCAGCGTGCGTTCGACCTCTTCATAGGTGCGGCCGCAATGCTGGGCGTAGAGTTCGGTCATGTGGCGCTTGGTCTGGCCGATGCGCTCGGCATGGCGCTGGATGTCGGAAGCCTGGCCCTGGAAGCCGCCCAGCGGCTGATGTAGCAGGATGGTGGCGTTCGGCAGTGCGATGCGGCGCCCCACCGTGCCTGCCATCAGCAGGAATGAGCCCATCGAAGCGGCAAAGCCCATGCACACGGTCGATACCGGACAGCTGATATATTGCATCGTGTCGTAGATGGCGAAGCCGCTGGTCACCACGCCGCCCGGCGAGTTGATATAGAGCGAGATCTCCTTGTCGGGATTGTCGGATTCCAGCGACAGGAGCTGTGCGCAGACCAGCGCCGAGACGTCGTCATTGATCTCGCCGTTGATGAAAATGATGCGCTCGCGGAGCAGCCGCGAGAAAATGTCGAAGGCACGTTCGCCGCGGCTCGATTGCTCGATCACCATCGGCACCAGACTGGCGAGGCCGCTCATTTCTCTTCTCCGATTTCCGTGTTCAGGCCGCGCGCAGCAGCAGGCATGGCGTGTTCGCGGCGATGGGCTTTCCGGCCCCACGCAACCCGAGCGAAAGCTGGCAGCGGGCGCCCGCCACGGCAATAGCGGGCATTGCCGTGCGGGCAAAACCGTCATGGACAATGCGCAGATGCGTGCCGCCGGAAATCGTGCGGGCGAGCGTGAAGGTGACGACGCTGTCGAGCGGATCCTGGCGCGCGGCATCCCCCGGCTGCTCCCGCCAGGAATAGCGCAAGAGGCGTTCGGGTTCGGCTTCGAGGATTTCGCATTCGATCGCCGCCTCAGTTCCGGCGAAGGCAAAACGGCTACCAGCCCGCGGCCTGATGTCGTTCGGCATCATCCAGGCTGCGAGCAGTTCCGGCACGGTCAGCGCCCGCCACACTTTTTCCGGGGGTTCGGCAAGATCGTATTCGAACTCGATCGCATCCGGGACGACTTCGCTTTGATTTTTGGCGTTCATCGATCCTATGTCCTTCACTGATCCGGATCTTTCACTGATCCATGTCCTTCAAAACCGTCTTCAGCCTTTCGATGCGCTCCGGCCAGAACGTGCGGTAGCGTTCGATCCAGGAGAGCAGGGGGGCAAGCCCTTGCGGATCGGCTCGATAATAGGCGTTGCGGCCAGCCCGCCGCTCGACCACCAGGCCGGCGCCGCGCAGCACCGCCAGATGCTGGGAGACGGCCGGCTGCGACACCGTCAGGCCGCTGCGCAGTTCCGACACACTCATCTCGCTTGTCGCCAGACGCTCAAAGACGGCGCGTCGCGTCGGGTCGGCCAGTGCGCGGAAAATCTCTGCTTCAATCATGGCAAAAGCATAAGTCGATACTTATCGATTTGGCAAGCGCTGTTTTGAAACCCATATGATGGCCTCAACCATTGCTGCCATTCCTTGACAATCAGCAGCAGTTCATATAGGAACGAAAAGGGAACAAAAACCTTGTGGGAAAAGCCAGCCTTGGCAGGCGGCTGACGTTCGCAGCCTGTAAGGTGCTGCGACAAAAATTTGTTTCGGATGAGCGCGGAGAAGTATCATGGCGGGTAGCGTCAATAAGGTCATTCTGGTCGGCAATCTCGGCGCGGACCCTGAAGTCCGGCGCCTCAACTCGGGCGAGCCGGTCGTCAACATCCGCATCGCCACGTCGGAGAGCTGGCGCGACAAGAATTCCGGCGAGCGCAAGGAAAAGACCGAGTGGCACAATGTCGTCATCTTCAACGACCAGCTCGCCAAGGTGGCGGAGCAGTATCTGAAGAAGGGCATGAAGGTCTATGTCGAGGGCCAGCTGCAGACCCGCAAATGGCAGGACCAGACCGGCAATGACAAGTACACGACGGAAGTCGTGCTGCAGAAGTTCCGCGGCGAGCTGCAGATGCTCGATGCGCGCGGCCAGGGTGAGGGCGGCCAAGTCGGCGGCTATTCCGGCGGCAGCAGCCGTGGTTCCGATTTCGGCCAGTCCAGCCCGAACGAGAGCTTCAACCGTGGCGGCGGTGCGCCGAGGGGCGGTGGTGGCGGCTCGTCACGCGAGCTGGACGACGAAATCCCGTTCTGATCGACAGCAATACCGAACGGCTGACGTCAGGTGATCGATATGCCTCGAAGGTCCTGCATGGACTTTTCGGGGTTTTGCATTGTTGATTTGGCCTGAACAGGCGCGATCAAGGACTGAAAGGGCAGAGCGGTGAAAGCACGGGTAAAATGGGTCGAGGAGCGCACCTTCGTCGGCGAGTCCGGCAGCGGCCATAAGGTCGTGTTGGGCACAGCCTCCCGCCCTGATGGCAAGACGCCGGGGCCAAGCCCGATGGAGCTGGTGCTGATCGGCACTGGCGGCTGCTCTGCCTATGATGTCGTCCATATCCTGGAAAAAGGCCGCGAGGCGGTCGAGGACTGTGTGGTCGAACTCGATGCCGACCGGGCCGAGACTGACCCAAAAGTGTTCACGCGCATCCATATGCACTTCATCGTCAAGGGCAGGGCGCTCTCGACCGACAAGGTCAAGCGGGCGATCGACCTGTCGATCGAGAAGTATTGCTCGGCTTCCGCGATGATGGCCAAGACGGCCACGATCACCCACGATTTCGAGGTCATCGATACCGCGGCGAAATAGACCGACAGGCGCGCCTGTCGCGGATTATCCCACCATCAGCGCCTTGATGCCGTCGGCGACGAACTGCACAGCGAGTGCGGCGAGAATGACGCCGAGCAGGCGGGTCAGGATCGAGCGGCCGGTCTGGCCAAGAATGCGGTCGATGCGTTCCGACAAGACGAACACCAGATAGGTGATGACGAGGCACGCGAAGATGATGCCGACCAGTGCCGCCTGCGCGGCAAAGCCCTGAAACGAGCCTGAAAGCAGCACCGTCGCCGAAATCGCGCCGGGGCCGGCGATCAGCGGGATCGCCAGCGGGAAGGCGGCGATGTTGTGGATCATATCCTTGGTGATGGCGACGTCGCCGATCTTCTCCTTGCGGTCCTGCCGGCGTTCGAACACCATTTCGAAGGCGATGAAGAAGAGCAAAAAGCCGCCGGCGACGCGGAACGCTGGGAGCGTGATGCCGAACACCGACAGGATCGAGGCGCCGGCGACCGCGAACAGCGCCATCACCAGGAAGCCGATGACCGAGGCGCGCACGGACACCTGCTGGCGCTCCTCGCGATTCATGCCGCGTGTCACGGCGAGGAACAGCGGCGCCAGCCCGGGAGGATCGATGGTCACGAGAATGGTGACGAAGGCATTGAACAGGCTGTCGAAACTCGGCATCGCTGACCCCTCCCGCCGGGCCGAGCCCGCGCTCCGATATTGGTAGAGCAAAGCCCGGTCGGTGGGAACTGCCAGGGCCGCGAAACTACCGCGCCCGACAGAGGGTCAGCCGGCGGCACCGTGACAGGATGCTGTCTCGCGTCGGCGCGGCGAAGGTTTGTCCATCGCTGCAACGGGTTGCTGCGTCAGGGGGTTGTTGCTCGGCGCGCCAGGAACTCGACCTCCATCCGCCATGTCGCGCCATTGTCGTGCGAGCGCTCGCCGAGCCAGCGGAAGCTATTCGCCGTGATGCGCGAAAAGCTCCAGCGCACCGAGGCGCCGGTGCCGTCAGCGCCGACCTGCACGATCGTGTCGCCCTCGGCGCGGCCGAGCTGGCGGCTGAAATACTGGTTGCGCGGATCGCTCCAGAAGATATGCCAGGCATCGGCGCCGGGATCATAGACGCGCAGCGTTGTGCCATAGAAGGTCCACTTGCCGAGCGAGGGCGACGGGCCGGCATCGCGCGCCGGCAGGATCCAGACATCCTGGATGGCGCGGCCTTCCAGCACCCAGCCGAAATGCACCTCGCCGCGGCCAGTCAGCACGGTGCCATCCTCGAGGCGACGCGAGGCGTCGAAAGTCCAGGCGCCGACGAAGCGACCGTAGAGGTTCAGTTTCTCGGCAAGTCCGTCGATCGGTCCGGCACTGTGCAGGGCTTCGGCAAAGGAGGACGGGGTGAACATGGCTGCGGTCTCTTCTTGTCAGGAGATCGGAAGGAGTAGGCGCTGACGGGGTTCTGGGCTTGGGAAAAATTGCTATATTTCGGCCATGACAGCGACCACCCGCACTATCGCATCCGGATCCGGCTGGCACGTGGCGGATGTGATCTGCACAGCCGGCGCCGGCGATCGGCCGTTCGAGGAGGCACATCAGGATTTCTGCATCGCGGCGGTCACCGGCGGCGCGTTCCGTTACCGCGCGCAACAGGGCACCGCGATGCTGGCGCCGGGGAGCCTCCTGCTCGGCAATTCCGGCACATGCTATGAATGCGGGCACGAGCATGGCAGTGGCGACCGCTGCCTCTCGTTCCATTTCAGGCCGGCTTACATGGAACGGATTGTGGCTGGCGTGCCTGGTGCCAGGGGGCTGACCTTCGAGGCTCCGCGCCTGCCGCCTTTGCCGGCCCTGGCGCCGTTGTTGGCCGAGGCGGAAGCCGCGCGTGAAATGGCCGACACGGACGCTTTCGAGGAACTCTCCCTGCGCATTGCCGCCGCCGCCGTGGCCACGGTTTCCGGCGCCACGCCTGTCCGGCGCGCGCCGAGCCGCCGCGATCAGAAACGGGTGGCCGAAGCCGTGCGGCGGATCGAACTGGATGCTGATGGACCGGTTTCGCTGTCGGCTCTGGCGGATGAAACGGCGACCAGTCCCTACCATTTCCTGCGTACCTTTCGGCGGATCGCCGGCATGACGCCCTACCAGTTCCTGCTCAAAACCCGGCTGCACAGGGCGGCGGTGCGGTTGCGCCTGTCAAATGAAGCGATCTCGGCGATCGCCTTCGACGCCGGCTTCAACGACCTGTCGACCTTCAACCGCCGGTTTCGACGCGTCATGGGTGAGACGCCAGGCAACTATCGTGCCCGCCGGCCAAGCCGTTGAGGCGGGGTCAGTCCGAAGTCGGCCCGCACCAGCCTGGCAGATAGTCCGCGTCCTGGCCCTTGGACACGCGCAGCGCTTCTTTCATCGCCTTGTCGAAGTTCTTCGCCACGGCGCCCGGCGTGATGCGCCGGCGCAGGAAGTCCGCCCACAGGAATTCGCTGAACGGGGTCGTGTCCTTGGCAAAGCCACCTTGCCGGCGCAGTTCGCCCGCCATGCTCCGGTATGGGTCGTCGACGAGTTCGGCCATGGTCTTGGGAATGGCGTCGTAGGGTTGACGCTTGCCGTTCTCGTCGAACGGATGCATCCAGCCCCTGTTATCGAGCACGACGAAGAAGGCGTCCTTGTCGAGCCCCGACAGGTCGCTGATCACCGTGACCAGCACATCCCTGACACCTTCCTCGAGCAAGGCGCGGGCGAGGTGATGATGGTCCGTGACATAATTGCGCTTCTTCGGCCCCAGCACGACGGGAATCATGTGGCTGCCGAGAAAGGTCCCGGTCTTTCTGGCGCTCTGCGAGCGGATCATCTGGCGCTTCAAGGCGACCTCGCGCATGCCGACCGTGATCTGCGTCGGCCGCAGATCACTGACGGCAACGGGGTTCAGCAAGGGTTCCCGTTGGCTCATCATATTGCTTCGTCCTGTTGTTGCGGCTCCCGGCCGCGAAGCCGCCGAGCCGGGCCGTTGCCATCTGCTCGGGAATGGCGATCGCGGCCAGTGTCACGCCGGCGATCAGATCACCATTGAGATCCCGGCGCGTCCAGCCGCTCATCGCTCGCAGAGGCAGCCACGGGGTCCAATTCATTGCGCTCGCGGCTTTCGTTCGGGGAAATTGGTCCATTGCCGGCTTTTGCCTTCCTGGCGGCGAAAGGCACCGTGGCCATATCGTCGCAATCAGCGGTATCCTTTTGAAATTACCACCAAAAATGACACTGGAAAAGTGCCGCGAACGTTGGAGTTTCGGCCTGGCTTCCTATATAAGCAGCAAGTGATTCCTGATTAGATTGTGATCCGATTTGACCGACCAAAAGACACCGCGCGGCGCCGACGGCGGCCCTACCGGCATCGAGCCGATCTCCATCATCGAGGAGATGCAGAGCTCCTATCTCTCTTACGCCATGAGCGTGATCGTCAGCCGCGCGCTTCCTGATGTGCGCGACGGCCTGAAGCCGGTGCATCGCCGTATCCTCTATGCCGCCCATGAGAGCGGCTACCACTGGAACCGCAAATATGTGAAGTCCGCGCGTCCCGTCGCCGACGTGATGGGTAAATACCATCCGCATGGCGATGCCTCGATCTATGACGCCTTGGTGCGCATGGCGCAGGGCTGGTCGCTGCGCGTGCCTCTGATCGACGGGCAAGGCAATTTCGGTTCGATCGACGGCGATCCGCCGGCGGCCATGCGTTATACCGAATCGCGGCTGACCAAGGTCGCGCATGAGTTGCTGGAGGATATCGACAAGGACACCGTCGACTTCCAGGACACTTATGATGCCTCGGACACCGAGCCGAAGGTTCTGCCGGCGCGCTTTCCCAATCTGCTGGTCAACGGCTCCGGCGGCATCGCCGTCGGCATGGCCACCAACATCCCCCCGCACAATCTCGGTGAGGTCTGCAACGCCGCCATTGCCGTCATCGACAATCCGGCGATCGACCTGCCGGCGCTGATGGAGATCATTCCAGGTCCCGATTTCCCGACCGGTGGCATCGTGCTTGGCCGTTCCGGTATCTACAGCGCCTATTCGACCGGCCGCGGCTCCATTGTCATGCGCGGCAAAGTCAACATCGAACAGCGCGGCAATGACCGTGAATCGATCATCATCACCGAGGTTCCCTATCAGGTGAACAAGGCCTCGATGATCGAGAAGATGGCCGAGCTCGTGCGCGACAAGCGCATCGAGGGCATTTCCGACATCCGCGACGAGAGCGACCGCCAGGGCTACCGGGTCGTCGTCGAGCTGAAGCGCGATGCCGTTGCCGATGTCATCCTCAACCAGCTTTACCGTTTCACGCCGCTGCAGACCTCGTTCGGTGCCAACATGGTGGCGCTGAACGGCGGCAAGCCGGAACTGCTGACGCTGACCGATATGCTGAAGGCGTTCGTCACCTTCCGCGAGGAGGTGATTACACGGCGGACGAAATTCCTGCTGCGCAAGGCGCGCGACCGCGCCCATGTGCTGGTTGGCCTGGCGATTGCCGTCGCCAACATCGACGAGGTCATCAAGCTGATCCGTACCGCGCCGGATCCGCAGACGGCGCGCGAACAGTTGATGGAGCGGCGCTGGCCGGCCGGCGACGTCGAATCGCTGATCCTTCTGATCGACGATCCCCGCCACCGCATCAACGAGGACGGCACCTACAATCTTTCCGAGGAACAGGCACGCGCCATCCTCGAACTGCGCCTGCAGCGCCTGACGGCGCTTGGCCGCGACGAAATCGCCGACGAATTGAACACGATCGGCACCGAAATCGTCGACTATCTCGACATTCTGTCATCGCGGGCGCGCGTCCAGCAGATCGTCAAGGACGAGCTCGCCGCCGTGCGCGACGAGTTCGGCACGCCACGCCGCACCGAACTCACCGACGGCGGCGCAGACATGGAAGACGAGGACCTGATCCAGCGCGAGGACATGGTCGTGACGGTGAGCCATTCCGGCTACATCAAGCGCGTGCCGCTGTCGCTCTACCGGGCGCAACGCCGGGGCGGCAAAGGCCGCTCCGGCATGTCGACCAAG
Organism: Mesorhizobium sp. B2-4-12; assembly: GCF_006441575.1. Taxonomy (NCBI): domain Bacteria; kingdom Pseudomonadati; phylum Pseudomonadota; class Alphaproteobacteria; order Hyphomicrobiales; family Phyllobacteriaceae; genus Mesorhizobium; species Mesorhizobium sp. B2-4-12. Next base: position 210,266 of record NZ_VFVC01000002.1, on the reverse strand, counting down.
GAAGAGGATTTCGTCACCAGGTTGTTCGTGGCCAATACGCACACGCCGGTGCTGTTCTTCTCCTCGCGCGGCATCGTCTACAAGGAAAAAGTCTGGCGGCTGCCGATCGGCAATCCGCAGTCACGCGGCAAGGCGTTGATCAACATGCTGCCGCTCGAGCAGGGCGAGCGCATCACCACCATCATGCCGTTGCCCGAGGACGAGACGAGCTGGGGCGAACTCGACGTGATGTTCGCCACCACGCGCGGCACGGTGCGCCGCAACAAGCTTTCCGACTTCATCCAGGTCAACCGCAATGGCAAGATCGCCATGAAGCTGGAGGAGGAGGGCGACGAGATTCTCGGCGTCGAGACGTGTACCGATAATGACGACGTACTCCTGACCGCGAGCTCCGGCCAGTGCATCCGCTTCTCGGTTGGCGACGTGCGCGTATTCCAGAGCCGCAACTCTGTCGGCGTGCGCGGCATAGCCATGGCCGATACCGACCGCGTCATTTCGATGGCTGTCATCGAGCATGTCGATGCGCCGCCGGCCGAACGCGCCGCCTATCTCAAGCGGGCGGCGGTCGAACGGCGGTTGGCTGCCGGTATACCGGGCGAAGAAGAAGAAATCGCGCTGACCAATGAAGAGGTCGACGAGGAAGCGGAGCTGTCCGACGAACGCTACGAATTCCTCAAGGCGCATGAGCAGTTCGTGCTGACGGTCACGGAATACGGTTACGGCAAGCGCTCCTCGTCCTACGATTTCCGGCTGACCGGCCGCGGCGGCAAGGGCATCCGCGCTACTGACGTCTCGAAGACGGCGGAAATCGGCAGGCTGGTGGCGACCTTCCCGGTCGGCAATGACGATCAGATCATGCTGGTGTCGGATGGCGGCACAGTCATCCGGGTGCCGGTGAACGGCATCCGTTTCGCAAGCCGGGCCACCAAGGGCGTGACCATCTTCAATACCGCCGAAGGTGAAAAGGTGGTTTCGGTCGAGCGCATTTCCGAGCCGCAATCGGACGAGGAAAGCGAAGAGACCGTCGAGGGCGTCGCCGAGACCACTCCTGTGGTGGACACCGGCCCGGAGATTGCCGAGTAAGTCCGGCCGCGGGTCTTTAAACACGGCAACGCCGGCCAATCGGCCGGCGCGGTAGCAAGCTCAGACTGACTTGGTTCAGGCTGACTTAGTGGTGGCGATACGGCTTGCGGAGGCCGAAGCCTTCAAAACGTTTCGTGGTGGCCTTGACGCGGGCGCGTTGCGCCTCCTGATGCAGCCCGAATACTGTGGCGATCAGCATGGCAACGGTCATTGCGGTGGCGAGCATGTAGATCAGCATGTGCGTGTTCTCCTGCGCCTTACCAACGGATAGATGGGGTTTTGGTTTCATCCTATTAAGGTGCAACCTAGTGAACGCTGCGTGAAGGCTTCGTGATCAGCGTGTTCATCTGTCGTTCATGTGCCGGAAAAGGTTCACGGACATGATCTCGATCGGATTTGCCTTTGTGAGAGAGGCTCGCTAGAAGCTCCGGCATGACCGAACGCACAGCCCTCTATGCCGGCTCCTTCGACCCGCTGACCAACGGCCATCTCGATGTGCTGAAGGCGTCTCTGGCGGTTGCCGACATTGTCTATGCCGCGATTGGTATTCATCCGGGCAAGAAGCCGCTGTTCTCCTTCGAGGAGAGGGTGCACCTCATCGAAGCGGCGACGAAGGCTGAATTCGGCCGCGACGGGGGCCGCATCAAGGTGGTCGCCTTTGACGGGTTGGTCATCGATGCCGCCAGGAAACAGGGAGCCTCGATCATGATCCGTGGCCTGCGCGACGGCACCGATCTCGACTACGAGATGCAGATGGCGGGCATGAACGAGACCATGGCGCCGGAATTGCAGACGGTTTTTCTGCCCGCCAGCCCTTCGGTGCGCACCATTACCGCCACACTTGTGCGCCAGATAGCTTCGATGGGAGGCGACATCCGCCCCTTCGTGCCGGCGGCGGTTGCCGGCGCGCTCACCGCAAAATTCGCAAAATAAGTTTCCCGGAGAAGACCATGCAGCTGAAAAAGCTTGCCTCGTTCCTCGTCGTGCTCGCCGGTCTCGTGACCGCATCGGTCTCGGCCTATGCCGCCGATCCCGAGAACACCATGATCATCACGCTGAAGGACGGCGACGTGACCATCGCGCTTCGGCCCGATCTGGCGCCCAAGCATGTCGCGCAGATCAAGAAGCTCGTGCGTGAGCATGCCTACGACAATGTCGCGTTCCACCGCGTCATCGACGGCTTCATGGCCCAGACCGGCGACGTCAAGTTCGGCAACATGAAGAAGGGTTTCAATGCCCAGGCCGTCGGCACCGGAGGTTCCGATCTTCCCGACCTGCCGGCCGAATTCTCGCAGACCGAGCACTACAAGCGCGGCGTGGTCGGCATGGCCCGCTCGCAAGATCCGAACTCTGCCAATTCGCAGTTCTTCATTATGTTCGCGCCGGCGCCGCCGCTCGATGGCCAGTATACCATCGTCGGCAATGTCGTCAGCGGCATGGAACTGGTCGACAAGATTAAGAAGGGCGATGAGGCGGACAATGGCACGGTTGCCGATCCCGACCGGATGATCAAGGTGCGCATCGCCGCCGACAAATAATTCTGTTTTTGGAAAAGGATATCTGACATGGCCGAAATCAAGGACCGCGAGAACGCGCTCATCATGGAAACGACCAAGGGCGAGGTCGTCATCGAAATGTTTCCCGACCTGGCGCCCGGCCATGTCGCCCGCATCAAGGAACTGGCGCGTGAGGGTGCTTATGACGGCGTGGTGTTCCACCGCGTCATCGAAGGCTTCATGGCGCAGACCGGCGACGTCAAGTTCGGTAATTCGTCCAAGCCGACTTTCGCGCCTTCCCGCGCGGGCATGGGCGGCTCCGACAAGCCGGACCTGAAGGCAGAATTCTCCAACGCCAATCACGGCCGCGGCACCTGCTCGATGGCCCGCGCCCAGAACCCGAACTCGGCCAATTCGCAGTTTTTCATCTGCTTCGACGATGCCGCGTTCCTCAACCGCCAGTACACGGTCTGGGGCCAGGTGATCGAAGGCATGGACAATGTCGACAAGATCAAGCGTGGCGAGCCGGTGCAGGACCCCGACAAGATCGTGTCGCTGAAGGTCGCGGCTGACGTCAAGTAAGGCAGATAACAATGATGGGCGTCGTCTGGTCGCTTCTCGGCATCCTGTCCGGCGCCTTCATTGCCATTCAGGCGCCGATCAATTCGCAGTTGGCGCGCGGCCTGGGGCTCCCGGTCGCGGCGGCCGCGTTTTCGTTCCTGTCGGGCGCTATCGTGCTTGGCATCATCTCCGTCACGGTGGTGAAGCTGCAAGGCATTTCGCTCGACTGGAAGGCGCCGGCGCCGTGGCTGTTCGTCGCCGGCGGCATGCTCGGCGGCTTCTATGTCACGCTCTCGACGATTCTCACGCCGCGCATCGGCGCTGCCGCGCTGATGGCGTTCCTGGTGGCCGGCCAGCTGCTGGCCGGCATGCTCATCGACCGCGTCGGCTTCCTTGGTGTCGCGGTGCGTGAAATCTCGCTCGGCCGCGTCGCCGGCGCGGTGCTGCTCTTGGTCGGAGCACTGCTCGTCCGGCTGTTTTGATTTCCAATGCGTGTCGACCTCTTTGATTTTGACCTTCCGGAGCAGCGCATCGCGCTTCGCCCGGCAGAGCCGCGCGACAGCGCCAGGATGCTGGTGGTCAAACCGGGCGAGGCGCTCGATGACCGGACGGTTGGCGATCTGCCTTCCTTGCTCAAGGCCGGCGACGTTCTGGTGTTCAACGACACCAAGGTCATTCCGGCGCAGCTCAAAGGCATCAGACGGCGCGGCGAAGCGCAGGCGCAGGTCGAGGCCACGCTGCATATGCGCGTGGCGCCGGATCGGTGGCTCGCCTTCATGCGGCCAGGCAAGCGCATCGCCGCCGGCGACCGCATCCATTTTGGCCATGACGGCAATTCCTGTTTCCTTGGCCAGCTCGATGCCACGGTGATCGAGAAAGGCGAGGGCGGCGAGGCGCTGCTCGGCTTCGACCTGTCGGGGCCTTTTCTCGACGAAGCGTTGCACGCCGTCGGCCATATCCCGCTGCCGCCTTACATCGCCTCGAAGCGCGACGACGACGAGCGCGACCGGTCCGACTACCAGACCATCTACGCCCGGGAGGAGGGGGCGGTTGCGGCGCCCACCGCCGGCCTGCATTTCACGCCGGAGCTTTTTGCGGCACTCGACGCCAAGGGGATCGAACGCCGCTTCGTCACCTTGCATGTCGGTGCCGGCACGTTCCTGCCGGTGAAGGCGGACGACACCGCCGACCACAAGATGCATGCCGAGATCGGCTCGGTCAGCGAGGCGACCGCCGACGCGTTGAATGCAGCGAAGACGAAGGGCGGACGCATCATTGCCGTCGGCACGACATCGCTGCGCCTTCTGGAGAGCGCTGCACGCGACGATGGCACGCTGGCGGCCTGGTCCGGACCGACCGATATCTTCATCACCCCAGGCTACCGCTTCCGCACCGCCGATCTGCTGATGACCAATTTCCATCTGCCGCGTTCGACGCTGTTCATGCTGGTTTCGGCCTTCAGCGGCCTCGACACGATGCGTGCGGCCTATGCGCATGCCATCGCTAACCACTACAGGTTCTATTCCTACGGAGACGCGAGCCTGCTTTACCGCGCGCGGATGAGCCCTGCATGATCCAATGCCAGTCGCTCAACACGCAGGCGCCGTGCGCGCCAATCCATGACAGGGAATTCAATGGCTAAGCCGTTCAGCTTCACGGTTCTGGCGACCGACGGCAAGGCGCGGCGCGGTTTGATCGACATGCCGCGCGGCGAAATCCGCACGCCCGCCTTCATGCCGGTCGGCACCGGCGGTACGGTCAAGACCATGTACATGGACCAGGTGCGCGGTGTCGGCGCCGACATCATCCTGGGCAATACCTATCATCTGATGCTGCGGCCCGGCGCCGAGCGCGTGGCGCGGCTCGGCGGTCTGCACGAATTCGCCCGCTGGCCGCATCCGATCCTGACCGACAGCGGCGGTTTTCAGGTGATGTCCCTGTCGAAGCTGAGGAAACTGACCGAGAAAGGCGTTACCTTCCGCTCGCATATCGACGGCGCCCCTTACGAGATGTCGCCGGAGCGTTCGATCGAGATCCAAGGTCTGCTCGATTCCGATATCCAGATGCAGCTCGATGAATGCACGGCGCTGCCGGCCGAGTTGAAGGAGATCGAGCGCGCCATGGAGTTGTCGCTGCGCTGGGCCGAGCGCTGCAAGGTGGCGTTCGGCGACCAGCCCGGCAAGGCGATGTTCGGCATCGTACAGGGCGGCGACAACGCGGCCCTCAGGGTGCGGTCCGCGCAGGCACTGAGCGCGATGAACCTGAAGGGCTATGCGGTTGGCGGGCTGGCCGTCGGCGAGCCCCAAGCGGTGATGCTTGAGATGCTTGACATCACCTGTCCGGAGCTGCCTCAGGACAAGCCTCGCTACCTCATGGGCGTCGGCACGCCGGATGATATCCTGAAATCGGTGGCGCGCGGCATCGACATGTTCGATTGCGTGATGCCGACGCGGGCGGGCCGCCATGGCCTTGCCTACACCAGGCGCGGCAAGGTCAACCTGCGCAACGCCCGCCACGCCGATGATCCGCGCCCGCTCGACGAGGAAAGCGACTGCCCGGCGGCGCGCGATTATTCGCGTGCCTATCTGCATCATCTGGTGCGCTCGCAGGAGGCGCTCGGCGCGATGCTGCTGACCTGGAACAACCTGTCCTATTATCAGAAGCTGATGCAGGACATCCGGGCGGCGATCGAGGCCGGCAGCTTCGAGACGCGCGGGGCCGAGATCACCGAGGGCTGGGCGAGGGGCGATATCCCGGCGCTATAGCCGTTCAGGTGCTGAGCGAGTTCGACGCCCGCAGGCTGCAGCCGGTGATCCGGAACGTGCCGTCGGGCTGTTGCTGCAACGTGTAGACCGCCTCATAGTCCTTGCCGTCGGGTCCGACGATCAGCACCTGCTGGACGATCGAACCTGGGCTCGTCTCCTTGACCTTGCCGAAGGAGTAGGTCTGTGGCTTGCGTACCGGCGCATAGCCATTGGTGACCATGTTCATGAAGGTGTCGACGGTCGGAAAGATCTGTTTCACATTAGGGGCCGCGAAGCTGTAGGCGGTGGCGCCGTCATTGGCGATGAAGGCTTTCAGCTGACCATCTATGGCTGCCTGGGCCGCCTTGATATCGGCATCGCCGGCAGACGCCGAGGAAGCGAGTATCAGCGGAACCAAAGCGAATGCGAAAAGTGTGCGGCGCATGACCGGTCTCCCTTGTCCTCGAAAGCCGCCATTGAAAAAGCTGTCGGCGGGTATTCTAACATACGCATGACGGCGCTCCACGGTTTCAGCGTCCGCCAATATTCGTTTCCCTGCGGCAGATGCTGACGGCCAATGAGCTGGGGCTTTCCGAAGACCGCACTAACGATATTCTCGGCTCCGTAGGGTCGACATCGCCCTGTCACGCAACGACGCCCAGGCAACCGCCTTCCTGCTGCAGGGCACGCCGGCACTGGTGATCGGCGGCAGGTCCTGCAAGCGCGGCACGCCGGTTGCGCAGCTGCGCGAGGCCGTGGCGAAGGCCCGCGCCGGCTAAGTGCGCATTCCAACGCTTGAAAGGCCGCCTCCAGTCTGCCAGAAGGGCCGCTTGGACCTGGAAGTTTAGCGGGACGAAGCCATGAAGGCGTTTTTCGTGCAGATCAAATGCGAACTCGGCAAATCCTATGAGGTTGCCAGCGCGCTTGCCGATGCCGAGATCGCGTCGGAAATCTATTCCACCGCCGGCAATTACGATCTGCTCGCCAAATTCTATGTCGACGACGAGGAAGACGTCGGACATTTCGTCAACGAAAAGGTGCAGGTTCTGCCGGGCATCAAGGACACCTTCACCGTCGTCACGTTTCGCGCCTTCTAGCTGCCGAGCGGATTTGCCCGGGCATCATGCAAAGCCTGAGCAAGGTGATATTTCAGCTGCCTTAAATTTAGGCAAGCGCAAGATACTGATCGGCTGCACCCCTCAAATCACCGATTGCGCTTGATTTTCTCCGGCGACGCCAGTGAAATGGCGTTACAGGGGAGTTTGCGATTGGCAGCGTTCGATGAAATGCTTCCGGAGGTCTCCGGACTTAGAAGACCGTATTCGGCTTATGACCGTTGGCTGAAGGAGCAGGATCCAGCCAGGCTTACCGAGAAGATGCAGGACGCCGAACGCGTCTTCCGCAAAACCGGCATCACCTTCGCCGTCTATGGCGAGCAGGAAGCCTCCGAGCGGCTCATTCCTTTCGACATCGTTCCGCGCATTATTTCCGGCCAGGAATGGCGGCGCCTGACACAAGGCATCGAACAGCGCGTGCAGGCGCTGAACGCCTTCCTCGACGATATCTACCATCGCCAGGAGATCCTGCGCGCCGGCCGTGTCCCCAAGGACCTGATCGCCAGGAACGAGGCTTTCCTGCCGGAGATGATCGGTGTGCGGCCGCCGGCCGGCGTCTACACCCACATCATCGGCGTCGATATCGTGCGCATCAGCGAGGACGAGTTCTACGTTCTGGAGGACAATGCGCGCACGCCGTCCGGTGTCTCCTACATGCTGGAGAACCGCGAGACGATGATGCAGCTGTTCCCCGAGCTGTTCCAGAAGATCAAGGTGCGGCCGGTGGAGAATTACCCGCAGCTGCTGCGCCAGTCGCTGGCGGCGGTTCGCCCCCAGAGCACCAAGGGCGCGCCGACCATTGCGGTGCTGACGCCCGGCAGCTACAATTCCGCCTATTTCGAGCACGCCTTCCTCGCCGACCAGATGGGGGTTCAACTGGTCGAGGGCCAGGACCTGCGCGTTATCGACGGCCACGTCGCGATGCGCACGACCGAAGGCTATAAGCAGATCGACGTGCTCTACCGCCGTGTGGACGATTCCTTCCTCGATCCGCTGACCTTCCGGCCGGATTCGGCTCTTGGCATACCCGGCATCATGGATGTCTACCGAGCCGGCAACATCACCATAGCCAATGCGCCGGGCACCGGCATCGCCGACGACAAGGCGATCTACTCCTACATGCCCGAGATCGTCGAATTCTACACCGGCCGCAAGGCGATCCTCGGCAACATTCCCACCTGGCGCTGTTCCGAGCCGGACAGCCTCAAATATGTGCTCGAGCACATCCACGAATTGGTGATCAAGGAAGTCCATGGCTCCGGCGGCTACGGCATGCTGGTGGGACAGGCAGCGACCAAGCAGGAATGCCAGGACTTCGCCAAGAAGCTGGCCGCGAAGCCTTCCAACTATATCGCCCAGCCGACACTGGCGCTGTCGACCTGTCCGATCCTGACCGAGAAGGGGTTGGCGCCGCGCCATGTCGATCTCCGGCCCTACGTGCTGGTCTCCGACCGCATCCAGATCGTACCCGGCGGGCTGACGCGGGTTGCGCTGAAGGAAGGTTCGCTGGTCGTGAACTCCTCACAAGGCGGCGGCACCAAGGATACCTGGGTGCTGGATGATTGAGATGAGCAGGGATTAGGCAGTAGGCAGTAGGCAGTAGGCAGTAGGCAGTAGTAGAGGGGGGACAGCGCATGCCATATCCAGTGGAGATTCAACTGTTTACTACTGCCTACTCACTATTCCCTACTCACTAGCTCGAAGGGGCCGCTTCACATGCTTCTCGGCCGCACCGCAAACGGGCTCTACTGGATGAACCGCTACATCGAGCGAGCGGAAAACATGGCAAGGTTGGTCGATGCCGGCTTGCGCATGGCGCTGACCCGGACGCAGGACGCATCCGAAGAATGGAACTCAGTGCTGCTCAGCGCCGGTTCGGATGCCGCCTTCACACAGAAATACCAGGACTACACGGCGGCCAATGTCGCTGACTTCCTTTTGCGCGACACGTCGAACCCGTCGAGCACCATGGCGTCGATCGAGACGGCCCGCAACAATGCGCGCATGGTGCGCACCGCGCTGACGCGCGAGACATGGGAAAGCATCAACGAGGCCTGGATGGCGCTCAAGCGGATGCTGGCAAGGCCGATCGACGAGCGCGACCTGCCCAGCGTGCTCGACGCCATCAAGCGCGAGACGGCGCTGATCCGCGGCTCGTTCTACGGCACCATGCTGCGCAACGAGATCTTCGACTTCTCGCAGCTCGGCACCTATGTCGAGCGTGCCGACAATACGGCGCGCATCCTCGACGTGAAATACTACGTGCTTCTGCCGTCGATCTCCTGGGTCGGTTCGACGCTCGACAACTACCAATGGGAATCGATCCTGCGCTCGGTGTCGGCGCATCGCTCCTACCGCTGGGTCTATGACGCTGACTACAAGCCGACCAATATCGCCGATTACCTGATCCTCAACGTCCGCATGCCGCGATCGCTGACCTTTTGCTACCGCTTCCTGGCGGAGCATCTGAAATTCCTCGGCGAGGACTATGGCGAACGCCATGCCTGCCACGCAACGGCGGAGAAAACGCAGGCGATGTTGAGGGCAGGGTCGATCAAGGACATTTTCGATGCCGGCCTGCACGAGTTCCTGGCCAATTTCATTCGCGACAACACCAGGCTCGGCGACGAGATCGCACAGGACTACAGGTTTAATTGAGCATGGTCCCGAACCGAATGACCATGACGGTGAAAAATGGTTGCCGGTTTTCGGATGAGATTATGCACACAAACGGACGATAGCCATGCGGCTGAAAATCTCTCACCGGACCGAATACCGCTACGATGCGCCGGTGCATTACCTGTTACAGCGGCTGCGGCTGCTGCCGGTAAGCGGGCCGACACAGACGGTGCTGTCCTGGGCATTAAAGGTTGAAGGCGCGCGCGAGGAGGTTCGCTTTACCGACCAGTATGGCAACGATAACAGGCTGTTGAGCGTCGAGGGTGACCACGACTTCATCACGGTTGAGGCGTCGGGCGAGGTGGTGACGCGCGACACATCAGGCGTCAGCGGTCCGCATCAGGGCTTCGCGCCACTCTGGTTGTTCGCGCAGGAGACGCCTTTGACCACCATAGGCAGCGGCATCCGTGGTCTTGCCGAAGCGGTCGGCTCGGGCACCGATATCGAAAGGCTGCACCGGCTGATGGCCATCATCGGCGAGCGCGTCGCCTATACACCTGGCATCACCAATGCGGCGACCCCGGCTGAAGAGGCCCTGTCGCTGAAAACCGGGGTTTGTCAAGACCATAGCCACATCTTTGCCGCCGCCGCGCGCGCCATGGGTTTTCCGTCCCGCTATGTCAGCGGCTATCTGATGATGGAGGCGTCTGTCGAGCAGGCGGCAAGCCATGCCTGGGCCGAAGCACATGTTCCGGGCCTGGGCTGGGTTGCCTTCGATCCCGCCAATGGTATTTCTCCCGACGAGCGCTATGTGAAGGTGGCCACCGGCCGCGATTATCGTGACGCCTCGCCGGTCTCGGGAATTCGGCTGGGACAGGCGGAAGAACAGCTTGCGGTCACCGTCACGGTAGAGCAGTAATCCCTCAGGATTGCCGCCAGAAGCAATTCCAGGAAAAGTGTGAAGCGGTTTTCCGTCCGGAATTGCGTCGAGCCACTCTAGAAGAGATTCCATGACCTATTGCGTCGGCCTGAAGATCGATCGCGGGCTCGTGTTCATGTCGGACACGCGCACCAATGCCGGTATGGATTCGATCTCGACTTTCAAGAAGATGCATGTCTGGGAACAGCCGGGCGAGCGCGTCATCGTGCTGATGTCCGCCGGCAATCTGGCGACGACACAGGCCGTGGTCAGCCTGCTCGAGGAGCGCACCAAGGCCGTGGCGGACCGCCATGCCACGCTGCTCGAAACACCGTCGATGTATCAGACGGTGCGGCTGGTCGGCGACACGGTCAAGGAAGTGATCGCCCATTCGTCGCCTGTCGGCGAGAAGGCCGATTCCTATTTCAATGCCTCTTTCATCCTGGGTGGGCAGATCAAGGGCAGCCCGCCACGGCTGTTCATGATCTATCCCGAAGGCAATTTCATCGAATCGACCGACGACACTCCATTCTTCCAGATCGGCGAGACCAAATACGGCAAGCCGATCATCATCCGCGCCTATGAGCGGACGATGAGCCTTGCCGAGACCGTGAAGCTGCTTCTGGTCTCGTTTGATTCGACGCTGAAGTCGAACCTGTCGGTTGGTTTGCCGCTCGACCTTCTGTTCCTGGAGAAGGATGCTTTCCAGGTCGGGCTGAAGAAACGGATCAGCCAGGACAACCAATATTATCGCGCCATTTCCGAAGGCTGGTCGAATGCGTTGAAGTCAGCCTTTGCCAGCCTGCCGGACTTTCCGGGGTAGTGCTGCCGCCAGGCCTCTCGCCGGTTGCTCCAATTAAAGAGACGGCTGGGGCAACCGGCCCGCTCGCCGGCTATTGGGAGAAAAGCATGGACAATGAAGAGTTCCGCGACTGGTCGAGGCGGGCCGCCGACTGGGGCGCCGACTATCGCGCCAGCCTGCGCGACCGGCCGGTGCGGCCAGCGATTGCGCCGGGCGAGATATTCAGGAGCATCGAGGCCTCTCCACCCGAAGCCCCGGAGCTGATGGACACGATCTTCGCCGATTTCGAAGCGAAGATCGTGCCCGGCATGACGCATTGGCAGCATCCGCGCTTCTTCGCCTACTTTCCGGCCAACGCGGCACCGGTCTCGGTGGTGGCCGAGTATCTGGTTTCGGCGATGGCCGCGCAATGCATGCTATGGCAGACCTCTCCGGCGGCAACCGAGCTTGAAACGCGGACCGTCGACTGGATGCGCCAGGCGCTCGGCCTACCGGAAGGGTTCTCCGGCGTGATCCAGGATTCCGCCTCGTCGGCGACGCTCAACGCCGTGCTGACCATGCGCGAGCGGGCGCTGGACTGGCAAGGCAACAAAAAGGGACTGGCCGGACAGGCGCGGTTGCGTATCTATTCCTCCGACCAGGTGCACACGTCGATCGACCGCGCGATATGGGTTGCCGGTATCGGCGAGGACAATCTTGTCCGTATCCCGGTGGCAGGTCGCTTTCGCGCAATGGACACCGCAGCTCTTGAAGCGGCGATCGTCGCCGACAGGAAAGCCGGCCTGCTGCCGGCGGGCATCATTGCTTGCGTAGGTGGTACCAGCACGGGTGGCACTGACGACGTTGTCCTGGTCGCCGAGATCGCCAAGCGGCATGGGCTCTACCTCCATGTCGATGCGGCCTGGGCCGGATCGGCGATGATCTGTCCGGAGTACCGGCGCTTCTGGACAGGTATCGAAGGTGCGGATTCGATCGTCTTCAATCCGCACAAATGGCTGGGCGCGCAGTTCGACTGTTCGATCCAGTTCCTGCGCGATCCCGAAAGCCATGTCAGGACGCTGGCCATCAAGCCCGACTATCTCAAGACGCACGGACATGACGGCATCATCAACTATTCCGAATGGTCAGTGCCGCTGGGCCGGCGCTTCCGCGCCCTGAAATTGTGGTTCCTGCTGCGCGCCCACGGGCTGGAAAACCTGCGCACCATGATCCGCAATCATGTCGCCTGGAGCGAGGGCCTTGCCGCCCGGCTGGCAAAGGAGCCTGACTTCGAGATTGTCAGCCAACCGATTCTGTCGCTGTTTTCGTTCCGGCACAAGGCTGCCGTGAACGGCGATGCCGACGAGCACAATCTGCGGCTGGTCAATGCGATCAACGATGATGGCCGCATCTACCTAACGCAGACGCGGGTCGATGGACGGGTGGCGATCCGCTTCCAAGTTGGTCAGTTCGAAACGACCGGCGATGATGTCGATGCGGCTTTCGCTGTCATCACGGAAATCGCGCGCGGCATGGCTTGATCAACCCGGATTCGAATCGGACACGGGTGCTGGCGTAATCAGGAATTTTCGTTAGCCGGCTTGTGCCTTTTCATTGGTTTCGTTTTCCGCTATAAGCAACAAAAACGAAAATGGGAGCTGTCTAATGTATCTGTCGCCGCGTCATGCCGAGATCATCCAGATGGCCAAGGACCACGGCCGCGTGCTGGTTGACGATCTGGCCACGCATTTCAACGTGACGCCGCAGACCATTCGCAAGGACCTCAACGATCTGTGCGACCAGAGGCTGCTTTCGCGCATTCATGGCGGCGCGTTGTTCCCGTCCGGCATCGAGAACATGGAGTATGAGGCCAGGCGCAAGATCGCGGCGGACGAGAAGGAGGCGATCGGCCGCGCGGCGGCCAGGCTGATCCCCGACAACGCTTCCTTGTTCATCAACATCGGGACAACGACCGAGGCCGTCAGCAAGGCGCTGCTCGATCACAACGGCCTGATGGTCATAACCAATAATATCAATGTTGCCAATAGGATGCGTATCTATCCTTCGATCGAGGTTGTGATTGCCGGTGGCGTGGTCCGCGGTTCGGATGGTGGTGTCGTCGGTGAGGCCGCGGTCGATTTCATCAGGCAATTCAAGGTTGACTACGCCGTCATCGGCGCCTCGGCCATCGACCATGATGGCGCCTTGCTCGACTTCGATTTTCGCGAAGTGAAGGTGGCGCAGGCGATCATCGCTAATGCCAGGCACGTCATCCTGGTATCCGACCAGACCAAGTTCGAACGCACCGCGCCGGTGCGCATCGGCCATCTGTCGCAGGTCAACACTTTCATCACCGACCGCTGCGATATTCCGTCGGTGCGCAAGATCTGCCAGGAGGCCGAGGTTCATCTGATCGAAACTTCGCCTGGCGGACCCATTCACGACCATTTCACAGGCGTGTGATATTTCGTTTGACATTCGTTATCAGTTCGAAATAATTCCGCCACAGTTTCGCAAAAGGCCAAAAATGGTGCAATGCGAAATCGTGGAGGAGCTCAGTGGACACATCTTCGGTCCGGGACATTTTCGTCATAGGCGGCGGCATCAACGGCTGCGGCATCGCCCGTGACGCCGTTGGCCGCGGGTTCTCGGTTTTTCTCGCCGAGATGAACGACCTCGCCAGCGGAACGTCCTCGGGCTCGACCAAGCTGATCCATGGCGGCCTGCGCTATCTCGAATTCTACGAGTTCCGCCTGGTGCGCGAGGCGTTGATGGAGCGCGAGGTTCTGTGGAAGAACGCGCCACACATCATCTGGCCGATGCGGTTCGTGCTGCCCTATGCCAAGGGCCTGCGTCCCGCCTGGATGATCAGGCTCGGCCTGTTCCTCTACGACCACATTGGCGGGCGCAAATTGCTGCCAGCGACCAGGACACTCGACATGGCGAGCGATCCGGCGGCCAAGCCTCTGAAACCATTGTTCAAAAAGGCTTTCGAATATTCGGACGGCTGGGTCAATGATGCGCGCCTGGTGGCGCTCAACGCCCGCGATGCCGCTGATCGCGGCGCGACGATCCGGACCCGCACGAAGGTGGTCGGAGCCAGTCGTGAAGCCGGCATGTGGGTGATCAAGATCGAGAACCTCAGGACCGGCGATACCGAGGAGGTCAGGGCCAGGCTGCTGGTCAACGCCGCCGGACCATGGGTCGACCACGTACTCTCCGACGTCGTCGGCCTCAATGACGTGCACAATGTCCGGCTCGTGCAGGGCAGCCACATCGTCATCGCCAAGAAATTCGACGATCCGCGCGCCTATTTCTTCCAGAACAAGGATGGCCGCATCATTTTCGCCATTCCCTACGAGGAAGAGTTCACGCTGATCGGCACCACCGACCGGGACTATCCGGGCGATCCGCATGACGTGAAGATCAGCGACACCGAGATCGATTATCTCTGCGCCGCGGCCAGCGAATATTTCGCTCAACCCGTCATGCGGTCCGACATCGTCTGGACCTATTCGGCCGTGCGTCCGCTCTATGATGACGGCGCCTCCAAGGCGCAGGAAGCAACGCGCGACTATGTGTTGAAGGCCGATGGCGGGGAGGGCGCCGCCCCGATCGTCAATGCCTTCGGCGGCAAGATCACCACCTACCGCCGGCTGTCGGAATCGATGCTGGAGAAGATCGAAGGGTTCCTCGGCACACGCGGCAAGCCATGGACCGCCAACGCACCGCTGCCGGGCGGCGATTTCCCGGCCACCGGTTTCGATGCGCAGGTGACGAAGCTGAAGGCGGCCTATCCGTTCCTCGATGCGCGCCTCGCCCGCCGGCTGACCCGGCTTTACGGAACGCGCGCTCAGGTTCTGCTCGGCCTTGCCAAGTCGAATGCCGAACTCGGCCGCAACTTCGGTGGTGACCTTTACGAGGCCGAGGTGCGCTATCTCGTTGAAAACGAATGGGCAGTTACGGCGGAGGATGTGCTGTGGCGCCGGACCAAGCGCGGTCTGCACCTTAACCGCGAGCAGGTCGCAGCGCTCGATGAATTCATGCGCGGCATAAGCCGCCGACATGTCGCTGCTGCCGAATGAAGAGGTTTTGAGCTGATGCGGAAAGCCTGGGAGGAGGCGTCATGCTTGAATTGAGGAACGTTACCAAGACGGTCGGTGCGGTCGAGCATATTCGCGACGTGTCGCTGACGCTTCAGCACGGCTCGCTCAACGTTCTGCTCGGGCCAACGCTTTCCGGCAAGACCAGCCTGATGCGGCTGATGGCCGGCCTCGATGTGCCGACCACGGGTTCGGTCTGGTTCGACGGCCGCGACGTCACCGGCACGCCGGTGCAGAAGCGCAAGATCGCCATGGTCTACCAGCAGTTCATCAACTATCCGGCGATGACCGTCTACGAGAACATCGCCTCGCCGCTGCGGGTGGCCGGCGTAGAGCAGGGCAAGATCGACAGCCAGGTGCGCGAGGCCGCGGCGCTGCTCAAGCTGACGCCCTATCTCGACCGCACACCGCTCAACCTTTCAGGCGGCCAGCAGCAGCGCACCGCGCTGGCGCGCGCCATCGTCAAGAATGCCAGCCTGGTGCTGCTCGACGAACCGCTGGCCAATCTCGACTACAAGCTGCGCGAGGAATTGCGGGCTGAACTGCCGAGGATCTTCGCCGCCGCCGGCACCATCTTCGTCTATGCCACCACCGAGCCGCACGAAGCGTTGCTGCTGGGCGGCAACACGGCGACGCTGTCGGAAGGCCGGATCACGCAGTTCGGACCGACGATCGATGTTTTCCGCAAGCCGATCGACCTGGTGACGGCCAGGACATTCGCCGATCCGCCGCTCAACACCATCGTGCTGGCCAAGAAGGGGCCCGACTTCCTGCTGGAGGGCGGCGTCAAACTGCCGGTGCCGACGGAACTCGTCGGCATCGCCGACGGCAATTACACGATCGGTTTCCAGCCGCATCACCTGTCGCTCGAACGGCCTAATGCCTTGGCGGTACCGGTGCGGGCGAAAGTCATCATCACCGAGATCACCGGCTCCGAGAGTTTCGTCCATCTCGACTTCGCCGATGCCCGCTGGGTGATGCTGAGCCATGGCATCAGGGATTTCGAGACCGACGCGGTGGTCGAAGTGTTCATCGATCCGCGTCATATCATGGTCTTCGACCAGCACGGCCGCGCCGTGACCGCGCCGAAGCTGGCGGCATAGGAGGGCGATATGGCGCGCATCGACGTCAACCATGTCAGGCATTCCTATCTGCCTAACCCGCGAACGGACGCCGATTTCGCGCTGCGGGAAGTGCATCATACGTTCGAGGATGGCGGCGCCTATGCGCTGCTTGGGCCATCCGGCTGCGGCAAGACCACACTGCTCAACATCATTTCAGGCCTGCTTCATCCCTCGCACGGCCAGTTGCTGTTCAACGGCAGGGACGTGACCAACCTGTCGACGCAGGAGCGCAATATCGCACAGGTGTTCCAGTTCCCGGTCATCTACGACACCATGACCGTCTACGACAATCTGGCGTTCCCGCTGCGCAATCGCGGCGTGACGGAGGCCGACGTCGACCGCAAGGTGCGCGAGACGCTGGAAATGATCGACCTGGCCTCCTGGGCCAAGAAGAAGGCGAGAGGGCTGACCGCCGACCAGAAGCAGAAAATATCGCTCGGGCGCGGGTTGGTCCGCTCGGACGTCAACGCCATCCTGTTCGACGAGCCGCTGACGGTCATCGATCCGCACATGAAATGGGTGCTGCGCTCGCAGTTGAAGCAACTTCACCGCCGTTTCGGCTACACTATGGTCTATGTCACCCACGACCAGACCGAGGCCCTGACCTTCGCCGACCAGGTCGTGGTCATGTATGATGGCGGCATCGTGCAGATCGGCTCGCCGGCGGAACTGTTCGAACGGCCGCGCCATACCTTCGTGGGCTACTTTATCGGCTCGCCCGGCATGAATGTCATGCCGGTGGCGATCGACGGCAGGACGGCGACGCTCGGCTCGCAGCGCATCGAACTGCCTGGTGTGCCGAAGGCCGGCAGCGGCGCCGTCGAACTCGGCATTCGCCCCGAATATATCAGGCTCGGCCGCGATGGCATGGCCGTTTCGATCAGCAAGGTCGAGGATCTTGGCCGCCACAAGGTGGTGCGCGCCAAGCTGGAGGGTCGCGACATCGCGGCGGTCATCGGCGAGGACGAGATCGTTCCAGCCGAGCCCAAAGTGCGGTTCGATCCTGCCGGCATCAACATCTATGCCGATTCCTGGCGTGTCGAGATGGGGGCTTAGATGGAAAAGACCTGGAACAACAAGGCCTGGTTCCTGGTGCTGCCGGTGCTGGTGCTGGTAGCGTTCTCGGCCGTCATCCCGCTGATGACCGTCGTCAATTATTCGGTGCAGGACACGTTCGGCAACAACGTCTTCTTCTGGGCCGGAACGGAGTGGTTCGAGGAATTGTTGCATTCCGACCGCTTCTGGGAGGCGATGGCCCGCAACCTGATTTTTTCCGTCATCATCCTGGCCATCGAGGTTCCGCTTGGCGTCTTCATAGCGCTCAACATGCCGAAGAAGGGCTGGGGGGTGCCGGTTTGTCTGGTCTTGATGGCGCTGCCGCTGCTGATCCCGTGGAACGTGGTCGGTACCATCTGGCAGGTATTCGGGCGCGGCGACATCGGTCTGATGGGCTATTACCTCAACGCCCTAGGCATCGACTACAATTACGTACAGGATCCGTTCGATGCCTGGGTGACGATCATCATCATGGACGTTTGGCACTGGACCAGTCTGGTCGTGCTGCTCTGTTATGCCGGTCTGGTCTCGATTCCGGACGCCTTTTACCAGGCGGCCAAGATCGACGGCGCGTCGCGCTGGGCGGTGTTCCGCTATATCCAATTGCCGAAGATGCAGCGCGTGCTGTTGATCGCCGTGCTGCTGCGCTTCATGGACAGTTTCATGATCTACACCGAACCCTTCGTCGTTACCGGCGGCGGCCCGGGCAATTCGACGACGTTCCTGTCGATCGACCTGGTCAAGACGGCGCTCGGCCAGTTCGACCTCGGTCCGGCAGCGGCCATGTCGCTGGTCTACTTCCTCATCATCCTGTTGTTGTCGTGGATCTTCTACACCGTGATGACCAATTACGACGCGGAGCGCTGAGATGACCGGCGTCAACGAACGCACCGAACGTAGTGCGATGAACGGGACCGCCGCCTCCGAAGGGCTCGCCAGTTCGCTGTCGCAGAGCGAACTGGACAGGCGGATGCGCCGGCGCGGCGAGGAATCGCGCTGGTGGTGGATGGTGCCGACGCTGTACATCTTTGTGCTGCTGCTGCCGATCTACTGGCTCATTAATATGAGCTTCAAGACCAATGCGGAGATCGTCAACTCGCTGACGCTGTATCCGCACGCACCGACCCTGCATAATTACTACACCATCTTCACGCAGTCGGCCTGGTATTCCGGCTACATCAACTCGATCACCTATGTCGTGATGAACATGGTGATCTCTGTCACCGTGGCACTGCCGGCGGCCTATGCCTTCTCGCGCTACCGCTTCCTCGGCGACAAGCATCTGTTCTTCTGGCTGCTGACCAACCGCATGGCGCCCCCAGCGGTGTTCGCACTGCCGTTCTTCCAGCTCTATTCCGCCTTCGGCCTCATCGATACCCATATTGCGGTGGCTCTCGCCCACTGCCTGTTCAACGTGCCGCTGGCTGTGTGGATCCTCGAAGGCTTCATGTCGGGCGTGCCGAAGGAAATCGACGAGACAGCCTATGTCGACGGCTATTCGTTCCCGCGCTTCTTCATCAAGATATTCATGCCGCTGATAGCCAGCGGCATCGGAGTCGCATGCTTCTTCTGCTTCATGTTCTCGTGGGTCGAACTGCTGATCGCCCGCACGCTGACGACGACTGACGCCAAGCCGATCGCGGCGACCATGACCCGCACCGTGTCCGCATCGGGCATGGACTGGGGGCTGCTGGCGGCCGCCGGCGTGCTGACGCTGATCCCCGGCGCGCTGGTGATCTGGTTTGTGCGCAACTATATCGCCAAGGGCTTCGCCCTGGGGAGGGTCTAATCCATGAACCTCAATTTCTCCTGGATGGCGTGGACCTGGCCGACGGCCGCGTTCTTTGTCGTCATCGCGCTGCTTCTGTTTGGCATGGGTGTTTGGGAATACGCTTCGCCGGGTGGCAACCCGCGCGTCGGCGTGCTGCGCTTCGAGACGACGCGCGGCGATCGCCTTTTCGTTTCGCTGCTTGGCAGCGCCTTTATCCATCTCGCTTGGTTGGGTCTCGTTGGATCCAATCTGTGGTGGGCTCTCGCTCTCTCCGTGCTCTACGCCGTTGGCGTGTTCCGCTACGTATAGAGGGAGATACTGATGGAGCGGCCGCGTGTCGGCGGACGGTCCAGATCGCACTTGAAACCTTTTAAAAACTCGGAGGAGACACAATGCGACGGCAATTTTTAACGTCAACGACTGCCCTTGTCCTGTTGCTCGGTGCGGGCAATGCCTATGCCGGAATGGATGAAGCAAAGACCTTTCTCGACAAGGAGATAGGCGATCTGTCGACGCTTTCGCGCGCCGACCAGGAAAAGGAAATGCAGTGGTTCATCGATGCGGCCAAACCGTTTGCCGGCATGGACATCAAGGTCGTCTCGGAAACCTTGACCACACACCAGTACGAATCGCAGGTGCTGGCGCCTGCTTTCACCGCAATTACCGGCATCAAGGTCACGCACGACGTTATCCAGGAAGGTGACGTCGTTGAGAAGATCCAGACCCAGATGCAGACCGGCCAGAACATCTATGACGGCTGGGTCAACGATTCGGATCTTATCGGTACCCACTGGCGCTACCAGCAGGTGCGAAACCTGACTGACTGGATGGCGGGCGAAGGCAAGGACGTCACCGATCCGATGCTCGATGTCAACGACTTCATCGGCACCAAGTTCACCACAGCGCCGGACAAGAAGCTCTACCAGCTTCCCGACCAGCAGTTCGCAAACCTCTACTGGTTCCGCTACGACTGGTTCAACGACGAGAAGAACAAGGCCGACTTCAAGGCGAAGTACGGCTATGACCTCGGCGTGCCTGTCAACTGGTCGGCTTACGAGGACATCGCTGAATTCTTCACCGGCCGCGACGTCGGCGGCAAGAAGGTCTACGGCCACATGGACTACGGCAAGAAGGATCCGTCGCTCGGCTGGCGGTTTACGGACGCCTGGCTGTCGATGGCCGGCAATGGCGACAAAGGCCTGCCGAACGGCCTGCCGGTTGACGAATGGGGCATCAAGGTGGACGAGAACTCTCGCCCGGTCGGCTCATGCGTGGCGCGGGGCGGCGATACCAACGGCCCGGCGTCGGTCTATGCGATCCAGAAATACCTCGACTGGTTGAAGGCCTATGCGCCGCCGGAGGCGCAAGGCATGACCTTCTCTGAATCGGGCCCGGTTCCGTCGCAAGGCAACGTGGCGCAGCAGATCTTCTGGTACACCGCCTTCACCGCCGACATGGTCAAGCCCGGCCTGCCTGTCATGAACGACGACGGCACGCCGAAGTGGCGCATGGCGCCGTCGCCGCACGGCTCCTACTGGAAGGACGGCATGAAGCTCGGCTACCAAGACGTCGGCTCGTGGACGCTGATGAAGTCGACGCCGACCGACCGCGCCAAGGCCGCCTGGCTCTATGCTCAGTTCGTCATCTCCAAGACCGTGGATGTGAAGAAGAGCCATGTCGGCCTCACCTTCATCCGCGACTCCACGATCCACGACAAGAGCTTCACCGAACGCGCTCCCAAGCTCGGCGGGCTGATCGAGTTCTACCGTTCGCCGGCGCGCGTACAGTGGACGCCGACTGGCACCAACGTTCCCGATTATCCGAAGCTGGCGCAGCTCTGGTGGCAGAACATCGGTGACGCCTCGTCGGGAGCCAAGTCGCCGCAGGAGGCAATGAATGGCCTCTGCGCCGATCAGGAGAAGGTTCTGGAGCGTATCGGGAAGTCGGGTGTCCAGGGCGATATCGGTCCGAAGATGGCCGAAGAGCATGACCTTGCTTACTGGAACGCCGACGCGGTGAAGAAGGGCAACCTCGCGCCGCAGCTAAAGCTCGATAACGAGAAGGAAAAGCCGATCACCATCAACTATGACGAATTGGTCAAGAGCTGGCAGAAGTAAGACGATCCATGCGGGCGCCGTGCCCGTGTGAAATTGGGGGAGGCGGCGCATTGCCGTCTCCCTTCTTTGTGTCAAGGCGGAGGACGCGGGAATGAGCGGTTTTGTGCTGGCAATCGACCAGGGAACGACATCGACCCGGGCAATTCTGTTCGACGGCGACATGAAAGTCGTCGGCAGCGGGCAGCAGGAATTCACCCAGCACTATCCCGCGTCCGGTTGGGTCGAGCACGATCCGGAAGAAATCTGGGCAAGTGTCGTGGCTACCGTGAAAGCCGCGCTGAGGGCCCCCGATTGTGAGGCTTCGGATGTGGCCGCCATCGGCATTACCAACCAACGCGAGACCGTCGTCATCTGGGACAAGGCGACCGGCAAGCCGATCCACAATGCCATCGTCTGGCAGGACCGCCGCACCGCGCCGCTCTGCCAAAAATTGAAGAAGCAGGACCTGGAGAAGAAATTCACCCGCAAGACAGGGCTGCTGCTTGATCCCTATTTTTCCGGCACAAAGATCGCCTGGATGCTGGACAAGGTGAAAGGCGCCAGGAAACGCGCGGAGAGGGGCGAATTGCTGGCAGGTACCATCGATAGTTTCCTGATCTGGCGGCTGACCGGCGGCAAGGTCCACGCCACCGATGCCACCAACGCCTCGCGCACGCTGGTCTACAACATCGCTGAGAATATTTGGGACGACGAACTGCTTTCCATCCTGCGTATCCCCGCCGCTTTGCTGCCTGAGGTGAAGAACTGCGCCGACGATTATGGGGTGACGGAAAAGAGCCTGTTTGGCGCGGAGATACGAATCCTCGGTGTCGCCGGCGACCAGCATGCCGCGACCATCGGCCAGGCCTGCTTCGAGCCAGGCATGATGAAGTCCACCTATGGCACAGGCTGCTTCGCGCTGCTCAATACCGGCGCCGATCTGGTGCGCTCGAAGAACCGGCTGCTGACCACGATTGCCTACCGGCTGAACGGCAAGACCACCTATGCGCTGGAAGGCTCGATCTTCATTGCCGGCGCCGCCGTGCAGTGGCTGCGCGACGGCATCAAGGTGATCGGAAAGGCCGAGCAGAGCGGCAAACTGGCTGCCGAGGCCGATCCGGCGCAGCAGGTCTATCTGGTGCCGGCCTTCGTCGGACTGGGCGCGCCGCATTGGGACGCGGACGCGCGCGGCGCCATCTTCGGGCTGACGCGCAATTCGGGCCCGGCGGAATTTGCCCGCGCCGCACTCGAATCTGTCGGCTACCAGACCCGCGACCTGCTGGATGCCATGCACAAGGATTGGAAAGGCGCCGCAGCCACGGTACTTCGCGTGGATGGCGGCATGGTGGCGTCGGACTGGACGATGCAGCGCCTAGCCGACATACTCGACGCGCCGGTCGACCGCCCGACCATATTGGAGACGACCGCGCTCGGTGCGGCCTGGCTCGCCGGCTCGAAGGCAGGTGTGTGGCCCAAGGCGAAGGAATTCGCCAAGACCTGGGCGCTCGACCGGCGATTCAAACCGGACATGGACGTCGCCACACGATCCGCCAAACTGGCAGGCTGGCGCGATGCCGTGCGCAGGACCCTGAGCTCGCAATAAGGGACTGTGCGGATGGATGTGGGGGAAATGAAGCCAGATTGGTATTCTGATTGGCGCGATGAGGCCTTCGAACAGCTGAAGGTCAAGAACGAGCGCCTGCACAAAGATTTCCGCCTCGGCACCTGGCCGCGCTACGACTATGACCTGAAAACTGGGAAGCTCCTGTTCTCGGAGGAAGGAACGGTCAAGGTCATTGCCGAGATCCAGATCGCGGGCACCACGAGCGCCAAGGCGAACAACTGGCTCTGGGCCTGGGCAAACGCAAATTTGCCTGGTGAACTCCTCGGCGACGCAAAGCTGGTTCGGTCCTTCGGGGAGAAGAATGGCATAGACGAATTGGCCCGGGCCTATGTGACGGATGGGATCAACGACCTTGAACCGCTCGGTTGGGAACTGACCGGAGCAATGGTGCGGATTTGCAATGCCCTTGGCGCCTATCGCTCTCCAAGCGGCGAAGGTGGCGGACTTTATCTAATCATCAAAAGGATCGGCTGGGCCAACTGATTCGGTCTTTTTTACGATCTCAAGACCATGGGAAACCCCGCGCCCGTCGGCGCGGGGTTAAAGAGACTCGTCCTTGATAGCTCCAATCAGTAGGGGGAGCGGCACTCCCGACGAGGACCATTGTTCGGCTGGAAGGTATTGTCCGAAGCGCGGTAACTTCGGTAATGGTCATAACACCACTGCACGTGGGCATTGCCTTCGTAAACGCGGTGGTTCTCGCTGTTGACAATAGCGCCAGTGATCAACGCGCCGGTAGCGAAGGCCGCAAGCGGGAACCAGTAGTCGCCATGGCGGCGATAGCCGCGATGATACTCACGATAGCCGCGATGGCCGTTCCAATACATGTCGCCGTTGCGAGCAAAGCTGCGATTGCGCGAGAAACTGCGATTGAACGGACGGTTTCGCCTCCATTCCTGATATTGCACCGTCTGCACATCCGGCGTTGCGATCTCGGGCATGGGCACATAGGCCGGCTGGGCGTTGACCGGCACGGTCTCCGCAGCAATGAGTGTGGCTGAGAGGGCCGCAGCAAGAAGGCCCGATTTGACTCTGCTCATGGTATTCTCCTCGAGGGTTTTGCGAACGTCCCTGTCGACGGAAAACGAACGTCGCACGCGATTTGTTCCGCGGGAGGCGGGCGGCGGCTATCGGGTGGAGATCGTGGCCCACTCCTGACGGACTGCCCGCCCGACCGGTACCAGCAGGCAAAGGTGCCGCGATTTAGGGGCGAAGAAGCGGCTGCCGAGCCGTCTTTTCCGGTTGACCGCTCGCGGCACTCTCCCTATGTTCCGCGCAATTTCGGGGGCGGCCTTTTCGAGCCCGCGGGAGCGCGTAGCTCAGCCGGTAGAGCAACTGACTTTTAATCAGTAGGTCATGGGTTCGAATCCCATCGCGCTCACCAAACATGCTCATCGCCAGCACGACTATGAATACCCAGGGCAACTATATGGGGACCGAACTCGCGCAAGTGCCTGGCACGCGAGTTCACCGTCTGGGATTGCAACATCACCTGCCAGGGCTGCGGCATCCAGCTGATCACACGACCGGCGTCAAGATCCTTAAGTCTTATATCGAGCACCCGTCGTATAGGTTATTATTCCAATTTTGACCAAGGGGCGACATTGAGTCTTACAAACAGTAACGTCAAGACGTTTCACGTTTGGCTGGCGGCTTTCTTTGTTGGCGCCATTTTCCTGGGTGGCGTATGGCTCGGCAAGATTACGCTACCGATAAGCACGTTGATATTGCCGGTATTCTTCATGAGCCGCGCCCAGTTCAACTTGCGGCTCCCTCCGGCCTGCGTTCCGCTCTTGGTGATAGTCGTCGTCATCCTGATCCAGTTCGGCATGTATCTCGGTAACCCCGCCTTCAGATGGAAATCCGATCTGGCGGTCTGGCTACCGGTTGCCTTTGCAGGCTTGACGATCGTGGCGCTGAGGCGCGCCTCTATTTCTGATCGGATGGCGCTTCGGTCCATGATCGCCGGCGGCGCGGTGACCGCCGCAATTATGATTACGATGATCGTGTTTGTTCCAAACGGCGCGTTTCTTCTGCCGGGCCAGGACGCGGCCAATGTCGAGGCTGCATATGCAGCGGACGTGGAAAGGACCACGTCCCGCCCCATCATCGTGCAGCCGTTGGCGCAAGATCCCGCATCAATCGATGCCGAAAATCCTTCCCCTCAAACGCCATCAGTAGCTGCGCCCGCTGGCAGGGAAGCTTTCTCGCCTAAGGTCGGAGATCAAGGGTTCTACGACCTGAAAAACAGAGCCAGAAGCTTCCTTGGATTGTCGAATTATATCGCCGTTTTTTTAGTGTTTCTATTCGCGGTAACGCTTTTTTCCGGGCTTCCTTTCGTCGCCGGGGTCTTTGGTATCCTTGTGTTTCTGACCCTGTCCCGCTTTGGGATAGCCATGCTAGTGGTTGTCACTGGCGTCTATGTCTTGCGCTCGAAAGTGAACCCGGTGAAAGCTGCGACGTCGGCAGCGATCCTCTGCGCAGTCGGCCTGGTTGTTCTATATGTCCTAAGGGACGCCGTGCCACATATGCCTCACTTGGCGTCCTTGATGGCTAGGTTCGAATATTGGCGCTCCGGCGTCGATGCACTGAGGCTGCATCCGATCGTCGGCGCGCCTCGATCTGTCTATCTGATCGAGATGGGCTACAGTATCACATGGAACCCGCACAATTCGATTCTGTGGCTGGCCGTGAACTTTGGTCTTATCGGGGTTGCCGGCTACGGTGCCTACGTATGGATTGCTGTGCGAGAGATTGCCAAAGCGGCCGTCTCGTCCAGCCTCTGGACTGGAGTATTTGTCGGTATGATCGCGCTCCTGGCATGGAGCTTCGAAGAGATTATCGTGCTTACGCCTGCCTTTGAGCTGTTGCTGGCAGCGATGTACTCCCTGGCGCGGGCCAGCCGCCGCAGTTGACCCGCCGACGACGGCCTTAGTCTCCGTCTCACAACAAGAGTGAGCGACATGTGCAAGGGCAAGGCAGAGGATCCGTTTCGTTCGAAGGCGCGTCTTCACTACCGGTGACAGCGCCGATCAGCTTCGCAATCATCCTTCGATTTCCGTGCGGAGATCCCGCACGGGCTGGGCGAGCTAGTCCACCGCGGCACAAGGTGATCGACCGCTCAGCCGCTCTGCGACAAATGAACGTGCAGAACGGCGGCTTTCTTTGCAATCAGTCCTTCCAAATCCGCGTCCGACCGTTTGGTGCCGGTCCGTTCCCGCAGCAGCGAGATCACCGCTTTCATAGAAAGCTGGGCCGTCTGACCGCTCAGGATGGCATCCACCGCGCCGGCAACATCCGGGGTCTCCGTTGGTGCTCGCATGATCGGCTCCTTTCTGTTCAGGTCGGCCTCGGTGCCGGCCGGTCCTCTGAGGCCGCGGTCGAAGAAGACGGGCAGGCCGTTCTTGACGGCGAGGGCGGCGACCATATCGTCGAGCTTGCGGTCGGAGAGTGCCGGGTCCGAAGGAGCGGGTTTCAGGATTCTACGGATCACTCGGGCAGCCTGGTCCGTCGACACAAAACCAAAACGCCGCTTTCTGGCCTCGACATATTGTTCGATGATCATGCTCAGACGTCGGGCTGCAACATCCTTCGATTCCTGCACCTGGGCCTCCTTGGCTGCCATGCGTGCGATATCGGCAGCACAAACAGGAAATAGGGCGGCTTGATCGAACATCAAACAGGGAATTGGCCATCATTCGCTCCATCTTCTCGTAAGACAGGAACGATCCCGCGCCTGAAGCATTTCGCCCTATGACCAGCTCATTGAGGGAACGCCGGGCCATGAAGATTGCCCATGTCGCACCGCTTTACGAATCCGTGCCGCCAAGGCTCTATGGCGGCACGGAGCGTATCATCTCCTACCTTACCGAGGCTCTCGTCGACCTCGGCCATAGCGTGACCCTGTTCGCCAGCGGCGATACGAAGACCTCAGCCAATCTGGTGCCATGCCGTGAACGGGCGCTTCGTCTCGATCCTCGTCCGCTGAAATCCGAGATAGCGGCGCATTTGTCGATGCTCGACGAGGTGCGCAAACGGGCCGACGATTTTGACGTCATTCATTTTCATCTCAGCCATTTCCTGCATTTCCCGTTTTTCCGCGACATGCCGCAGCGGACCGTGACGACGCCCCATGGCAGGCTGGATTACGCCGACCTCCCACAAGCCTACGATCGGTTCCCGCGGTTCCCGATGATTTCCATATCCCGCAGCCAGCGAGCGCGATTCGCATCCGCGAACTGGCTGGCCACGATCCATCACGGGCTGCCGATCGAGCTCTATGAGCCCGATTTCGAGGCAGGATCGGATGGTTCCTATCTTGCCTTTCTTGGCCGGATGTCGCGTGACAAGCGGCCGGATCGGGCGATCGAGATCGCCCGCCGTACCGGCCTGAAACTCAAGCTCGCGGCCAAGATCGGCGATGGCGATCGCGCTTATTTCGAGGAAGTCGTCCAACCGATGATCGATGGCGACCGGGTCGAATATGTCGGCGAGATCGGCGAGGACCAGAAGAACAGGTTTCTTGGCAATGCGGCAGCCTTGCTGTTTCCCATCGATTGGCCCGAGCCTTTCGGCCTTGCCGTGGTCGAGGCCATGGCCTGTGGTACCCCTGTGATGGCCTGGAGTTGCGGTGCCATGCCCGAGATCATCGATCATGGGGTCAGCGGCTTCGTCGTCGAAACCATTGAAGATGCTGTGGCGACGATGCCGGCTCTCCTCCAACTCGACAGGCGGCGAATAAGAGCGGTTTTCGAGAGGCGGTTTTCAGCCGACAGAATGGCCAGGGATTATGTCGCGGCCTATTCCCGGCTGAGCGACGGCCATCAGCAAAGCAGAGCCTCCTAGGCCCCTTCACCCGTTCGGAAACCCAACACGGGGACAGTCTTCTTGACCATCATCCAACTCGACGAACGCAAGCTTGATCCGGCGATAGCGCTGGCTTCACTCGATGAAACCGCGCCCAGGGAGCCGCACAGGCTCTTCGCGCTCAAGCATGGCGATTGCTTTGCCGTCGCCGATGCCTATGGCGACATCCGTGGTGTCGGCGACGGGTTCTTCCGCGATGACACGCGCGTGCTTTCTGAATATCGCCTCGCGATCGGCGGCCGTTCGACATCCCTTCTTGGTGCGTCGCTCAGCCAGGACAATGTCCTGTTCACCGCCAATCTCACCAATCTGCCGATCGAAACCGTTGGTGGCCGGCCCATTGCGCAAGGCGCCATTCACATCGAGCGCGTCAGGCTGCTGTGGCAGGACCGCCTCTATGAGCGGCTGACGCTGTCGAACTACGGCCGGGAGCATTCCACCATCCTGCTTTCGCTGCGCTTTGCCGCCGATTTCCGCGACATGTTCGAAGTTCGTGGATCGACGCGGCCGAAGCGGGGCACCTCACATACGGCCGAGGTTGGCCGGAGCTCCGTGATGCTTCGCTACGAGGGGCTGGACAAGGTCGAGCGCAAATCGGCGATATCGTTTTCGCAAGTGCCCGACGAACTGACCTCGGAACGAGCGGACTTCCTCATCGCCGTCACCAAGCGCAGTCGCAAGACGCTGTATGTCGAGGTTGGCACCGATGCCAGGGATACGCCCGAACGCGAGCGGTTTCGCGCTGCGGCCGCCCGCGCGCGTTTCGGCATGCGCGCCAAGCGTCGCCACGGCGCAACGCTGCACAGCTCCGGCAGGGTGTTCAACGACTGGATCGAACGGGCGCGTGCCGACGTGGCGCTGCTCACAACGGAGCTGGCGACAGGTCCCTATCCCTATGCCGGCATTCCATGGTTCTCGACGGCCTTTGGCAGGGACGGGGTGATCTCCGCGCTGCAAATGCTGTGGCTCAACCCCGGCCTGGCGCGCGGCGTGCTCGCCTTTCTTGCGCAACACCAGGCAACCGAAACCTCGCCCTTCAGCGACTCCCAGCCCGGCAAGATCATGCACGAAACGCGCAAGGGCGAGATGACGGCGCTCAGCGAACTGCCGTTCGGCCGCTACTATGGCGGCGTCGACACCACGCCGCTCTATGTCCATCTTGCCTGTGCCTATGCTGACCGCACTGGCGACACGGACCTTATCGATGTCCTGTGGCCGTCGCTGTGCGCCGCCGCCGAATGGATCGAAGCCGCGAGCCGGCCGACAGGATTTGTCACCTACCTCCGTGCGGCGGAATCAGGCCTCGCCAACCAGGGTTGGAAGGACAGTTTCGATTCCGTTTTCCACGCCGATGGTCGCATCCCGAAGGGGCCGATCGCGCTGGTCGAGGTCCAGGGTTACGTCTTCGCGGCGTTCCAGGGGTTGGCGAAGCTGGCTCGGCTGCGCGGCGAAGACGAGAAGGCCGAAGGTTGGGAGAGGCGCGCTCAGGAAATCCGTCAGCGGGTCGAAAGCCATTTCTGGGTGGAGGAGCTTGGCTATTATGCGCTGGCCCTGGACGGCGACGGCCAGCCTTGCAAGGTGCGCACGTCCAATGCCGGACACCTGCTTTATGTCGGCCTTCCCGACCCGGATCGCGCGCGGATCGTCGCTGACCAATTGCTGTCGGCTTCATTCCACACCGGCTGGGGACTGCGCACGCTGGCGGATGATGCGATCTTCTTCAATCCGATGTCGTACCACAACGGCTCCATCTGGCCACACGACACCGCGATCTGTGCGGCAGGCCTTGCGCGATACGGCATCCGCGACAGCGTGGTGCGGCTGATGAGCGGTACATTCGAATCCGCAGTCCATTTCAACATGCGGCTGCCTGAGCTGTTCTGCGGTTTCACCCGCGCACCTGGCGAGGCGCCGATCGCTTATCCGGTCGCGTGCTTGCCGCAGGCCTGGTCGGCAGGCTCGGCCTTCATGCTCATGCAGGCGTGTCTCGGCCTTCAGATCGACGGCTGGACCGGTGAAATCCAGGTGACACGGCCGCGCTTGCCAATCGGCATCGACAATCTGGTGGTCCGCCATCTCGCGGTCGCGGGTGTTGCTGTCGATCTGACATTCCAGCGGGTAGGGGACCGCGTCGGCGCCTTCCTGGCCGATCGCCATGAGGGGCTGGTGCCTCTCGTGGTCAGAAGCTGAAAACATCGGAACCATCGCGCGCCGCGAACGTTGGACCCCCGCACGATGGGTGCCGGAACTCAGTCGACGAGGCCCGCCGCGGCATCCCGTTGAAAGGTAATTGACTTCAAATGCCCGACAACACTTCGTACCTGGTCGCTCCCTCGTCCGCCTTGTGGCTTCTTGTCCTTGTAGCTGTCGGCATCCTGATCATCGCGCGGGCGACCATGATGTTGCGGGCGAAGAGGAGCAGGAAGCTTGCCGCCGTGACGGTTGAGCCGGCTCGCGGTCCATTGCCGGAATTCGCGAAGAATGGGCAGTCCGCCGCCGCTGCGCTGGTGCAGTGGTCGCCCGAAACGCTGCGTCACATATTGGCGACGGAGCTTCCCGATGCCCAGGTGATCGTCGTGTCAAATCGCGAGCCGTATATCCACAACCGCAAGGGAGAGGACATACAGTTGGTCGTACCCGCCAGCGGCCTTGTCTCTGCCCTGGAGCCGATCACCCGGGCCTGTGCAGGCACGTGGATCGCCTATGGCGGTGGGTCGGCCGACACGCTCGTGGTCGACAAAAATGACAGGGTCGAGGTACCGCCCGAAAACCCTTCCTACACGTTGCGTCGTGTCTGGCTGAGCGAAGAAGAACAGCAAGGCTATTATCTCGGCTTTGCCAATGAGGGCCTCTGGCCGCTGTGCCATATCGCCTTCACCCGGCCAATATTCCGCGCCTCCGATTGGGAGTCCTACGAGGCGGTCAACCGCAAATTCGCCGACACCGTTGTCGCGGAAGCCCGCAACGAACGGCCCATAGTGCTGGTCCAGGACTACCATTTCGCGTTGTTGCCGCGGATGATCCGGGAGCGCCTGCCGGAGGCTATCATCATCACCTTCTGGCACATTCCATGGCCGAATTCGGAGGTGTTCAGCATCTGCCCGTGGCGCGAGAAGATTCTCGAAGGCCTGCTCGGCAGTTCAATTGTCGGCTTTCACACCCAGTTCCATTGCAACAACTTCATCGACAGCGTCGACCGCTTTCTCGAGAGCAGGATCGAGCGGGAGGATTCGGCCATCTCCTATGGTGGCCAGGTCAGCCTGGTTCACGCCTATCCGATTTCGATCGAATGGCCGCCGGTGCAACTCGGCAAATTGCCTGACGTGGCGCAATGCCGCCAGCGTGTTCGTGAGAGATTCGGACTGGCTGAAAATATCAGACTGTGCGTGGGCGTTGAACGTCTCGACTACACCAAGGGTATCCTCGATCGCTTCAACGCGCTCGATGAACTGTTGAAACTCCATCCCGAATGGATCGGCAAGGTGGCGTTCCTGCAGATCGCCGCGCCCAGCCGCGGAAGCTTGCCTGCTTATCAGCAGTTGCATGAAGAGTGCCTGCGTCAGGCAGAGGATCTCAACCAACGCTATGGTCGCGAGGGTTACACGCCCGTCGTGATGGTGACGGAACACCACTCACAAGAACAGGTCTACGAGCTCTATCGCGCCGCTGATGTTTGCATGGTCACAAGCCTGCATGACGGCATGAACCTGGTCGCCAAGGAATTTGTCGCGGCGCGTGACGACGAACAGGGTGTCCTGCTGCTCAGTATGTTCGCTGGAGCTTCCAAGGAGTTGCTTGAGGCGCTGATCGTCAATCCCTATGACGCGGCAATGATGGGCGACGTCTTGCTTCAGGCTTTGACCATGTCGCAAGAGGAGCAGCGCCAGCGCATGCAGCGCATGCGTGAGGTCGTTCGCGACAACAATGTCTATCGATGGGCAGGCAGCATGCTGCTCGACGCCGCGCGCTTGCGCAAACGTATTGAAATCGATCGCGCCGTCGGTGCCGCTCCGATGGCTCCACGTAACGTGATATCGTTGCTCGACCGCAAGCGGGTGGCGGCTCTGTGATGTCGATACTTCCGAACCTGCCCGCGCCTGACGTTCCCCAAGGGCCATGGGCCTTGTTCCTGGACATCGACGGTACGCTTCTTGAACATGCCGCGCATCCTGACGCAGTGGTTGTCAATGACGCGTTACGCATGCTGTTGGCAAGACTTGAAGCGCAATTGGACGGAGCGTTGGCGTTTATCACGGGACGGTCGATTGCCGCTGTCGACCATCTCTTCCAGCCCCTTCGACTGCGCGCCGCCGGACTTTATGGTCTCGAGCACAGGCTGGCGCGGGATGGTCCGGTGGAGGCGGCGGGCGAGCCGGCCGACATTGCAGCACTTGCCGGGGAAATCGAGGCGGAACTGGCCAGCGCTGATGTCTATATCGAACGCAAGGGACCGATCCTTGCCATTCATACGCGTGCGGCGCCGCACTTGCTTCAGCGTGCGACACAGTTGGTCGAACGGGCGTTGGACAGGTTGCCCCCGGGATATCGGGTGCTGGCTGGCAATGCAGGGGTCGAGCTGATGCCGCTTGAGGCTGCCAAAGGAGCGGCGATCAGGCGCTTCATGGCGGA
Source organism: Mesorhizobium sp. B2-4-12 (assembly GCF_006441575.1). Taxonomy (NCBI): domain Bacteria; kingdom Pseudomonadati; phylum Pseudomonadota; class Alphaproteobacteria; order Hyphomicrobiales; family Phyllobacteriaceae; genus Mesorhizobium; species Mesorhizobium sp. B2-4-12. The sequence goes on along the minus strand of NZ_VFVC01000002.1, from coordinate 177,679 downwards.
ACCGGCTTTCAGGGAACGATGCCCGGTGTTTCTTGGCGACGATACATCCGATGAGAACGGGTTCGACGTCATCAACGAAATGGATGGGGTCTCGGTACGTATCAGACCGCGCGCACCGACAGCCGCGCACCATACGCTTGCCAATGTCGACGAGGCACTCGCCTGGCTGGACGCCGTGAGCCGGAGTAATGCGAAGAGACTTACCGCCTGACCATCTCATGAACCGAAGGAGCCGGCAATGACCCAACTCGCAAGCCTCATTCGGGAGATCATGCCCACTTGGCTGCGCCGGCGCCCACGCCAGAACGCGCAGCAGACCGAGTCAGGGCTCGATCCGTCTCGCCCGGCGAATGCAGATATGGTCTGGCGCAAGATTGTCGAAAAGGATCTCTTTGGCGCCAATACACAGGACTATGCGGAAACTCAGGACGAAGGGACCAAACGTCACTGAAGGACGGCTTCAGTCGTTCCCAAAAACCAGCGAAACATGGCCGCCCGCATGACGTTCGAGCCGGCCGGCGAGATCGAGTTCCAGAAGCACCATGAAAACCTGGGCCGGGTGCAGGCCGGTGTGGCGGATGATTTCGTCGATCGACACCGGCGTCGGGCCGAGCGCCTCGATTACCTCTGTGCGGTCGCTCTCGCCGGGCGGCGGTGTGGCCGAGAAATCGGGCGGGTCCTCAAACGGCGACACGTCAGGTGCCTGCATGCCGGTCAACGGCGCGATTGCCCTGGAAACATCCGATGCTTCGGTGACCAGCGTGGCGCCGTCCTTGAGTAGGCCGTTGGTGCCGGCAGCACGCGGATCGAGCGGGGAGCCCGGCACGGCGAAGACCAGGCGGCCCATTTCGCCGGCAAGCCTGGCGCTGATCAGGGATCCCGACCGCTGCGCCGCCTCGATCACCACCAGCCCAAGGGCGGCACCCGCGACGAGACGATTGCGGCGCGGAAAATCCTGCGCACGCGGCTGCCAGCCGAATGGCATCTCGGAGATGACCGCCCCATGTTCGGCGATTTCCTCGCACAAGCCGGCATTTTCGGGCGGGTAGGGCAGGTCAAGGCCTCCGGCCAGCACGCCGATCGTGCCGGTCGACAGACTGCCCTGATGTGCCGCTGTGTCGATGCCGCGTGCCAGGCCGGAGATGATCCCATATCCATCGCGCCCAAGATCGGCCGCCAGCATGCGCGCCATCTTGATGCCAGCCAGCGATGCGTTGCGCGCGCCGACGATGGCTACGCCCGGCAACCGGAACACGGCGGCATTGCCCTTGACCGCCAGCAGCGGTGGCGGATGGTCCATGCTGCGCAACAGCGGGGGGTAATCGGCCTCACCGATGCCGACAAAGCGTGCACCATTGCGCCGGGCTGCTTCCAGTTCGGCTTCTGCCTCGGCAACGGAAGGGATGCGGACCATCCGGTTGGCGCCCCCGGAAATCATCAGTTCCGGCAGCATTTGAAGCGCGACTTCGGCCGACCCGAAGCGGTTGATCAGGTCCCGGAAGGAAGCAGGGCCGACATTCTGGGTGCGGATCAGCCGCAGCCAGCTCAGCCGCTGCCGGTCGCTGAGGCGCGGCCCGGCGGCTGGATCGCTCACCCCTTGGCTCCGATCTTGCCCTCTGTGCCGGCAAGCAGGCGTGAAATGTTGGCGCGATGCTTGACGAAGACGATGATGCTCATCACCACGAAAACAGCGGCGATCCGCGGTGTGCTCAGGACGTAGAGAGCGATCGGCACGATCACAGCTGCCGTCAGTGCTGCCAGCGAGGAGTAGCGGAAGAGGTATGCCATCGCCAGCCAGGCGACGGCGAAGACCAGCGCCACTTGCCAGGCCAGGCCGATCAGCACGCCGAGATAGGTCGCGACGCCCTTGCCGCCCTTGAAGCCTAGCCAGGCCGGGAAGAGATGGCCGAGAAAGGCGCCAAGGCCGGCCCAGACCGCGGTTTCAGGCGCGAAATGGCCCGCTATCAGCACTGCGGTCGTGCCTTTCAGCGCATCGAGCAGCAAGGTCGCGGCTGCCAGCCCCTTGTTGCCGGTGCGCAGCACGTTGGTGGCGCCAATATTGCCGGAGCCGATATTGCGTACGTCACCAAGACCAGCGGCTCGCGTCAGCAACAGCCCGAAGGGAATCGATCCCAGAAGGTAACCGAATACCAATGCCAGGATCAGGCCGTAAGTCATTGTTTCCCCCGCATTTCCCCCTGGCGAACTTGATCAGACGCGACTGGCGTGTCCGGTCTATGCCGAGAACACTGTGCGGCCCGCGACCAGCGTTTGCAAGACCTTGCCTTGCAGGCGCGCGCCTTCGAAGCAGGTGTTTTTCGAGCGCGAGCGGATCCCGCTCTCACTGACGATCCAGGGTTCATCGAGGTCGACAAGCGCAAGGTCCGCGATGGCGCCGGGCTTCAGCGTGCCGCCGGGCAATCCGAACAGCCTTGCCGGCGCGGTGGAGAGTGTCTCGATCAGCCGCGGCAATGGCACGTCGCCATTGTGGTAGAGCCGCAAGGCGGCGCCAAGCAACGTCTCCAGCCCGATGGCGCCGGCTGCCGCGTCGGCGAAGGGCAGGCGCTTGGTGTCGACATCCTGCGGATCGTGCGAGGAGACGATGATGTCGATCGTACCGTCCTTTACCGCCTCTATCATTGCCAGTCGATCTTCCTCGGCGCGCAGCGGCGGCGTCAGCCGGAAGAAGGTACGATATTCGCCGACATCGTTTTCATTGAGCGACAAATTGTGGATCGACACGCCCGATGTAACCGTCGCGCCGTCGGCCTTCGCTCGCGCCACCGATCCAACCGCCATAGCCGTCGAGATCTTGGCCGCGTGGTAGGAGCCGCGCGTCAGCCGAGCCAGCGCCAGATCGCGCTCGAGCGGAATGGATTCGGCTTCACGAGGAATACCGGAGAGACCAAGCCAGCTCGCGTAAAGGCCCTCATTCATCACCCCGGACGAGGCAAGATCTGCATCCTGCGTCTCATGCACAATCGTGGCGCCGAAGTCGCGCGCATAGGTCAGCGCGCGGCGCATCATCAGCGCGCTCGATATGGTGTGGCGGCCATCGGTGAAGGCGACGGCGCCTGCTTCGCGCAGCAGGCCGAACTCGGTCATCTCGCGGCCATCAAGGCCCCTGGTGATGGCCGCCGCCGGGAAGATGTTGACCACCGCCGTGTCCTTGGCGGTGCGCAGCACGAACTCGACCAGTGCCACATTGTCGATCACGGGATCGGTATCGGGCATCATGACGATGGAGGTGATGCCACCGGCCGCCGCGGCGACACTTGCCGACGCAATGGTTTCGCGATGCTCGCCGCCGGGTTCGCCGATGAAGACGCGGCCATCGACCAGGCCTGGGATGATCGCCTTGCCGGCACAGTCGATCAGCGCAGCCCCATCGGGCGCGCCCTGGTTCAGCGCCGCCTTGCCGGCGGCAACGATTTTCCTGCCGTCGACAATGACGGAGCCCACTTCGTCCATACCGCGCGAAGGGTCGACGATGCGGGCGCGCTCAAAGACCGTCGTGCTCATGCGCCGCAGCCCTCTTGGTTGCGGCCCTCTTGATTACGACGGGGATCGAGCAGCGCTTCCATCACCGCCATGCGCACGGCGACACCCATTTCCACCTGTTCCTGGATGACGCTTTGCGGGCCGTCGGCGATTTCCGAGGCGATCTCGACGCCACGGTTCATCGGGCCGGGATGCATCACAAGCGCATCGTCCTTGGCGGCCTTCAGCTTCTCGGCGTCGAGGCCGAAATAGCGGAAATATTCGCGGGTCGACGGTACGAAGGCGCCTTCCATCCGCTCACGCTGCAGGCGCAGCATCATCACCACGTCGGCATCCCTGAGGCCTTCGGCCATCGAACGCGACACGATCACGCCCATTCTGTCGATACCGGAGGGCAAAAGCGTCGAAGGCGCGACGACCCGCACCTGCGCGCCGAGCGCGTTGAGCAGCATGATGTTGGAACGCGCTACGCGCGAATGCAGGATGTCGCCGCAGATCGCCACGATCAGCTTCGACAGCGGGCCCTTGGCGCGGCGGATGGTCAACGCGTCGAGCAACGCCTGCGTCGGATGCTCATGCGCGCCGTCGCCGGCATTGACTACGGAACAGCCGACCTTCTGCGCCAGCAGGGCCGCGGCACCCGCCGACTGGTGGCGGATGATCAAGATATCGGGCCGCATGGCATTCAGCGTCATTGCGGTGTCGATGAGCGTCTCGCCCTTCTTCACCGAGGAACTCGCCACCGACATGTTCATGACATCGGCGCCGAGCCGTTTCCCGGCCAGCTCGAACGAGGACTGCGTGCGGGTCGAGGCTTCGTAAAAGAGATTAATCTGGGTGCGGCCGCGCAGCGTCGAGCTCTTTTTCTCGGATTGCCGCGAGATCGCGACCGCCCGATCCGCCCTGTCGAGCAACAGTTCGATATCTCCAGGCGAAAGATCGCTGATGCCCAGAAGATGGCGGTGGGGATAGAGTGGCAGGGACGAAGCGTCGGTCATCTCAAGGGGCTGCTATAGGGTGCGGATTTCGCGCCCGCAAGCGTCCGCTTTGGATTGCCGCCATTCTCCCCGGTATTTTCGTCGCGCGCCCAGCGATGCTTGGGTTATATCTAGCCGACGGCCTCGGATTCGTGGCCTTTGGCAACAAGGACAGAGCGTGACCGACGACGTAACGAACCAGCCGCCGCCGCTGACGGGCGGCAACGCCTGGCGAGGCGATCCGTTGCTGATCCAGCTTGCCGAGCGCTTTTCCGATCCGGTACGCAAGGACCTCGATGGGCTCGGCCGTTTCGTCTTGACGCAGGAAGCGCAGGAACTGGCGCGCCTGGCCAATGTCGAGACGCCGAAACTCAGGACGCATGATCGCCAGGGACGGCGCATCGACCTGGTCGAATTCCATCCGGCCTACCACGCCTTGATGCGCCGCTCGGTGGCGAACGGGTTGCATTCTTCGGTCTGGGAAAATGGCGACGCCGAGATCGGCCGCCGCCATCAGGTGAGGGCCGCCCGTTTCTACCTGACCGCGGAACTCGAGACCGGGCACCTCTGCCCCATCACCATGACCAGCGCCTCGCTGGCGGCGTTGATGGCCAGCCCAAAACTGTTTCGGGAATGGGCGCCGCGCGTGACCACGCGCAAATACGACCAAAGCCAGAAGCCGCCGGTCGAGAAGACCGGGCTGACGCTTGGCATGGGCATGACCGAGAAGCAGGGCGGCACGGATGTGCGCGCCAATGTGACCAGGGCCGAGCGCGTCGGCAGCGGCTTCTACCGCCTCACCGGGCACAAATGGTTCATGTCGGCGCCGATGTCGGACGCCTTCCTGGTGCTGGCGCAGGCGCCGGAGGGGCTGTCATGCTTCCTCGCGCCGCGCGTCCTCGGCGACGGATCGGGCAATGGCTTCCGCTTCCAGCGTCTGAAGGACAAGCTCGGCAACCGCTCCAACGCGTCTTCCGAGATCGAGTTCGTCAACGCCATCGGCGAGATGGTCGGCGAACCCGGCGCCGGCGTGAAGACGATCATGGACATGGTGACGCTGACGCGGCTCGACTGCGCGGTGGCGTCTTCGGCGATCATGCGGGCGGGGCTGGCCGAGGCGGTTCATCATGTCCGCCATCGCCAGGTGTTCGGCGCCAATCTGATCGAACAGCCGTTGATGCAGCGCGTGCTGGCTGACATGGCGTTGGATGTCGCTGCCGCCACGGCACTGTCGTTCAGGCTGGCGCGTTCCTTCGACGAGGCGGCGAGCGATCGCGGCGAGGCGGCGTTTGCCCGCGCCATGACGCCGGTCGTCAAATACTGGGTGTGCAAGATCGCGCCACCGTTGCTCTACGAGGCGATGGAGTGCCTCGGCGGCAATGGCTATGTCGAGGAAGCGCCGCTCGCCCGCTACTACCGCGAGGCTCCGGTGAACGCTATCTGGGAAGGCTCGGGCAATGTCATGGCGCTCGACGTGCTGCGCGTGCTCGGGCGTGCGCCTGGCCTGTTCGAGGAGGTGCTGGCCGGCATCGACCGTGACCTCGGCGCCGGCGGGCGTGGCACGATCGGTGTGCTGAAGGCGGCGATGCAGGTCGCCGCAACCGACGAGGGCTCGGCCCGACTGCTGACGGAACAACTGGCGCTGTCGGCGGCGGCGGCGGAACTGCGGAGGCTGGGGGCAGGGCGGATTGCCGATGCCTTTGTCGAGACCCGCCTGGCCGGCCAGTGGCGCAACACCTATGGCATGCTCGATTCGCGCCACGACGCCCGCATGATCATCGATACGCTCTATCCGCCGTTGACCTGAACCGGACGCCGTCCAAGGACGGTGCCATCCATCTTTCGATGATGCAGTCGGCATTCTGATCCGAGGCTGCCGTTAACCTTAACAAATGGTTTCCATTGCGGCGGCGAAGCGCAAAGCCCACTGTCATTCCTGTCGAAGCAGGAATCACGATGCGACATGTATTGACCTCTTTCTTGTCCGTGCACTGGGCGATCGTTTTCGCCCTGTTGGCACTGATCTGCATCGACGGAAACCGTGGTGTGGCGGCGGCTCTAGGCGTGCTCGGCGTGACCATTGGGAGCGCTCGTTTTGTCGATCTGGAGAACGTCGTCGTGGTCGCGCCGCTGTCGATCGCATTGCTGGTCGTGTCGGTGCTGTTCTTCTGGGCCTTTGTCGATACGCTGATCAACGACACGGCCAGCCCGGGCGCGGACAGCGTTGTTCGCATAGCCTTCATCTCGGCTTCCGGCGTGTTGTCAATGATCCTGATCGGCGGCGCAGCTCAAGGCATCAACGGTCTTTTCATGGTGGTGGCCGTGCAACTGGCCGCGCTCCTGGCGTCGTATGTCGCCATGCTCGCCGAGCGGCGCTCGGCAGCGGTGTCGGATGATGCCGATTTCCGCGCCACGGCGCATGGCATGGCGAAGGCGGCGGCCCATAACTCGCTGCTGTCCCTGATCTCGGGCCGGGCCGGGCCGAAGGGAGGCCGCTGATGCGCTACATCTTCGCGATGTGGGCAGGCCCGATGGCGATTTTCTGGGGCTGGTTCTATCTGTCGGCCAACGACATCAATTTCGGCTACGTCATGTTCACCCGGCAGACGCACGACTTCTTCTTCCAGCTCTACGGTCAGATGCTGGGCATCGACCCGTCGATCATCCCCGGAATGGTGGCGAAGACGTGCATCTTCGACGGGCTTCTGCTGATGGCGCTGTGGGCGTTCCGCCGCCGCCGCGAAATCTGGGGCTGGATCAAGGGGCGGACGGCGGGTCAGGCTCCGTTCGAGCGGCTGCATCGAGTGACTGGAGCCGGTCCAGAACTCCCTGCAGAATAAAGGCCGCCGCGGCCGAATCGATCTTGCCGGCGCGTTTGGCGCGCGAGAAATCCATTTCGATCAGCGTCCTTTCGGCCGCGACCGTCGACAGTCGTTCATCCCAGAACACGAAGGGCAGATCGCTCAGCTGGGCCATGTTGCGCACGAAGGCGCGCGATTTCTGCGCGCGCGGACCTTCGGACCCATCCATGTTGATCGGCAGTCCGATCGCCACCGCGCCGACGTTCTCCTTCTCCAGCAAAGCCAGCAAGGCTGCGGCATCGAGCGAGAATTTCCTCCGATTGATGACCGGTCGTGGGTGAGCGAAGGAGAAACCCCGGTCGGAAACCGCGACGCCGATCGTCTTGTCGCCGAGATCGAGCCCCGCCAGCGTCCTGCCGTCGGCGAGCCATGCCGGCAATTGCTCAATCGTGATGATAGCCAACGGTTTTCCCTTGTCTTTTTCAGCCGCGCGCGCTTTTGCGGATGCTCGGCACACTATACCCTTTGATCTCGGGGCTATCGGCGTTCTATCCTGCGGCCCGGCAAAAATCGAGGAATGCATCCATGAAACTGACCTGGTACGGCCACTCGGCCTTCCGCATCGAAACCGGCGACGCCAAGATCCTCATCGACCCCTATCTGGTCGGCAACCCGTCCTGGACGGGCGGCTGGGAAGGGCCGGCGGAGGGGATCACGCATGTCCTTTTGACGCACGGGCACAGCGATCACATCAGCGGCGCGCTGGAAGTTCTCGGCAAGAGCGGCGCCCAGCTGGTCGCCAATTTCGAGATCTGCATGTATCTCGTCGGGAAGGGCGTCAGCGACAAGAAGATCAATCCCGGCAATATCGGCGGCACGGTCGATTGCGACGGCTTCACCACCACTTTCGTCCAGGCACTGCACTCGTCCTCGTTTGGCGAAGAGGGCGGCAAGAACGTCTATCTCGGCAACCCCGGCGGGCTGGTTCTGCATTTCCCGGAAGACAGCACGCTGTATCATATGGGCGATACCGACATCTTTTCCGACATGGCGCTGATCAACGAGTTGCATGAGCCGAAGATCGGCATTGTGCCGGTCGGCGACCGTTTCACCATGGGCGGCGCGGTGGCGGCGCTTGCCTGCCGCCGCTTCTTCAAGTTCGAGACGGTCGTCCCTTGCCACTTCGGCACCTTTCCTATGATCGATCCGACCGCCGAGAAATTCGAGACCGGCCTGGAAGGATCCGGCGTCAAGGTCGCTTTGCCGAAGATCGGCGAGACGATTACGATCTAGAAACAGTCGGCGCGTAATGGCAGCTGGAGATCGTCAGCGGAGGCTTTTTATGTATCGCCATCCTCCGCTGCCGGCTATCCTTGCAGCCGCTCCCTGATGCGCGGCTGACCATCTCGGTCCATCACGATACCGGGTACCGGCAGAGCTAAACGGCTTCGGAGTACGCCGGCCCACGCTTCGCATGATGCATGTTGCGCACCGCGTGCCGCGCCGCTATAGCCCGGACTGGTTTTCCCCGAGGCAAATAGGCAAATACATGTCCGTTGATCTCAAGACAGTGAAGCGCGTCGCGCATCTCGCCCGCATCGCGGTGAGCGAGGAAGATGCCGAACGCATGACCGGCGAATTGAACGCCATACTGGGCTTCGTCGAGCAGCTGAACGAGGTCGATGTTTCCGGTGTCGAACCGATGACCTCGGTGACACCGATGGAGATGAAGAAGCGCAGGGATGTCGTCACCGACGGCAACAAGGCGGCCGACATCGTCGCCAACGCACCGGCGGCCGAAGAAAACTTCTTCCTCGTGCCGAAGGTCGTGGAGTAACGCGCCGATGGCAATCGAGATCGCCATCGAGACGCCGTTGCAGGACGACGTGCGCGGCCTGGTCAGGGAACTCAACGAAACCCTGCTCGAATTGACGCCGCCGGAGCATTGCTACCACCTGACGGTCGAGCAGATGGCAGGCCAGGACACGACCGTTTTCATCGCCCGCGATAGGGGCGTCGCCATTGGTTGCGGTGCGCTGAAACGCCATGGTGACGGCATTGGTGAAGTCAAGCGCATGTATACGCGGCCTTCGCATCGCGGCCAGAAGATCGGCGCCAGGATCGTCGAGCGGGTCGAGGCGCTGGCGCGCGATGAAGGGCTGAAGCGGCTGGTGCTGGAGACGGGCGACCGCCATCCCGCCGCATGGACCGTGTACGAGCGTGCCGGGTTTTCGCGCTGCGGCCCGGTGCTGGATTATCCCGATTCCGAGTGGTCGGTGTTTTACGAAAAGAGCCTTTGATGAGCGACCTGACCCGACTGACGATTTCGCAGGCCCGCGCCAAACTGCGCGGCAAGGAAATCACCGCGACCGAGATCACCGAGGCTTATCTCTCCGCGATCGATCGCGCCAATCCGGCGCTCAATGCCTATGTCGCGGTCACCGGCGACAAGGCGCGCGACATGGCCAAGGCGTCCGATGCCAGGCTGGTCAAGGGCGAGGGCGGAGCGCTGGAAGGCATTCCGTTGGGGATCAAGGACCTGTTCGGCACCGAGGGTGTCCACACCCAGGCCTGCAGCCACGTGCTCGACGGCTTCAAGCCGCGCTACGAATCCACCGTCACGGCAAATCTGTGGGCCGACGGCGCGGTGATGCTCGGCAAGCTCAACATGGATGAGTTCGCCATGGGCTCGTCTAACGAGACCTCCTATTATGGCCCGGTCATCAACCCGTGGCGGCGTTCGCGCCTCGACACGGTGGTGATGCCGACGACGCATCAGGGCGATGGCGGCTTCGTATCGGCCGGTGGCACGAAAACCCAGCGCAGCCTGGACAACGCGCAGCTGGTGCCGGGCGGTTCTTCCGGCGGTTCGGCGGCCGCGGTCTCTGCCTTCCTGTGCGCCGGCGCCACGGCGACGGACACCGGCGGCTCGATCCGCCAGCCGGCCGCCTTCACCGGCACGGTCGGCATCAAGCCGACCTATGGCCGCTGCTCGCGCTGGGGCGTCGTCGCCTTCGCCTCGTCGCTGGACCAGGCCGGGCCGATCGCCCGTGACGTGCGCGACGCCGCGATCCTGCTCAAGTCGATGGCCTCCGTCGATCCAAAGGACACCACTTCCGTCGACCGGCCGGTGCCGGACTACGAGGCGGCGATCGGCAAGCCGATCAGGGGCATGAAGGTCGGCATTCCCAAGGAGTATCGCGTCGACGGCATGCCCGAAGAGATCGAGGCGCTGTGGCAGAAGGGCATTGCCTGGCTTAAAGAGGCCGGCGCCGAGATCGTGGATATCTCCCTGCCTCATACCAAATACGCGCTGCCGGCTTACTATATCGTGGCGCCCGCAGAGGCGTCGTCCAACCTGGCGCGCTATGACGGCGTCCGCTATGGGCTGCGCGTGCCGGGCAAGGACATCGTCGAAATGTATGAGAAGACCCGCGCCGCGGGCTTCGGCCGCGAGGTCAAGCGCCGCATCATGATCGGCACTTATGTGCTCTCGGCAGGCTATTACGACGCTTACTATCTGCAGGCGCAGAAGGTGCGCAACCTGATCAAGCGCGACTTCGAAAACGTCTTCGCCGCCGGTGTCGATGTCATCCTGACGCCTGCGACACCGTCCGCCGCCTTCGGCATCGCCGACGAGGATATGGCATCCGATCCGGTCAAGATGTATCTCAACGACATTTTCACGGTCACCGTGAACATGGCCGGCCTGCCGGGCATCGCCGTGCCCGCCGGTCTCGACCCCAAGGGGCTGCCGCTCGGCCTGCAGCTGATCGGCAGGCCGTTCGAGGAAGAAACGCTGTTCCAGACGGCGGCTGTCATCGAACAGGCGGCCGGCACATTCCAGCCGGAGAAGTGGTGGTAAGGGTATCGCTCGACTAGCGCATGGCCCCAAATACCGGAATCGATTTCGGAAAGGATCATGCGCAGAATCAAAGTTTTACAGCGTCCTTTGCGCGTCCAAGCACGCGCGGCGCTGTGATGGGGTGAGCGATGTTCTTCTATCTTTCCAAGATATTCTGGTTCTTCATTCAGCCGCTCAACCTTGCCATCTTGCTACTGCTGGCAGGCTTGCTGGCAGCGCTTTTCGGCCACCGGCGGCTTACGGGCACCAGCAGCGTGCTCGCCTTCCTGATCCTCGCCCTGTCGGCCTGGACCTCGCTTGGCGCCATGATGCTCAATCCGCTGGAGGAACGCTTTCCACGGCCGCCGCTACCGGAGAAGGTGGACGGCATCGTCGTGCTCGGCGGCGGCTTCGAGGGCGCCATCAACCTCGTGCGCGGTGGCTACGAATTGAGCACCAGCGGCGATCGCATGGTCGAGACCGCGATCCTGGCCCGGCGCTTCCCGCAGGCCAAAGTGGTTATATCAGGCGGAAACGGTTCGCTTTTCCTTGATGGCGAGGGCGACGCCGACACCGCGCCCCGCCTGCTCGGCCCGCTGGGTGTCTCGGCTGATCGCCTCGTCCTCGAGGACAAGTCCCGCAACACTTATGAAAATGCGGTCTTCAGCCGCAAACTGGTCGATCCGAAGCCGGGCGAGACCTGGCTGCTGGTGACCTCCGCCTTCCACATGCCCCGGGCCAAGGCATTGTTCGACAAAGCCGGTTTTCCAACCATCCCATGGCCGGTCGACTATCGCACCTCTGGCAAAGAGGGCGTCGGCCTGTTTCGCGACAACGCCGCCGATTCCTTGCAGAACACGACCATGGCGATCCGCGAATGGATCGGGCTTTTCGCCTATTGGCTTTCCGGCCGTATCGATCAGCCCTTTCCGGCGCCGGGCGGCTGACCAATGACGGCGCGCCGCGCCGCCGAGAAGAACTGGCGCCGCACGAGCACGGCCAGCAGCAGAAGCGTCGACAGCACGAACACCACGGGATCGACGAACCAGCCGAGATAGCCGATCGAGAAGAACACGCCGCGCAGGCCCGAGTTGAAATGCTTGCCGGCCAGCATGTTCATCTGCGTCGCGCGCCAGACAGCCGTTTCGGTGACCGGGTTGCGCGAGGCTTCGCCATGCGGGATCGGCACGGCGCCTATCAGGATCGAGCAATAGTTGAACAGCCGGTAGGCCCAGCCGAATTTGAAGAAGGAAAAAGCCAGGATCAGTACCAGCCCGAGCACCTTGATCTGAAAGGCCGAGCGTGACGGCGCGCTGCCGAGCGGCAGGTTGCTTAGCACTTCAAGAACCCGGTCGGAGGCGCCGAGCAAGGCAAAGCAGCCGCCGAGCGCGATCAGCGAACTGGAGGCGAAGAAGGCGGTTCCCTGCTGCAGGCCGCTCATGATGGCGGTGTCGACGATGCGGATCTCGCGGTCGGCCATGGTGCGCATCCAGGCTTCGCGCTGCGCATTCATCGCCGTCGTCAGTGACATGCGGCTGACCAACCTGCCGTCGGAAGCAAGCGTGTGCAGCACCCAGGCCAGGAGGAAAAAGCCGAGCGCCGCGAGGTCTGCCGTCGACAGGTAGGAGGAATCGTCCATGCTTTCTTGTACCTGCTTTGGTTGGCTCAGGTCGGCAAGGGTTCGGTGGCTTCCATCTCCAAGGCCTTGATGACTTTGTCGGTGCTGGTGACCCATCCCAAGGCGTTCTCGAAATTCCACAATGTCGATTGGCGATTGAAATCCGGGCCCGAATGGTTGATCGCGTCCTCGACCAGGATAGGCCAGAACTCCAGCATGTAGGCGTCGCGCGCGGTTGCATCGACGCAGATGTTGGTGGCGACCCCCGTGAAGAGGAGATAGCGGATTTTACGGGCACGCAGGTATGTTTCCAGGCCGGTGTTGCAAAAACCGCTGTAGCGCGATTTGCGAATAACCTCGTCGCCCGGCTCGGGCTTCAGGGCGTCGACGATCCGCCAATCCCAACTGTCGTCTATCAGCAGCTTGCCGCGAAGCTCCGGGCGCTCGCGCATCAGCACCATCCCCAATTCCTTCTGGTAGTTCGGCGAGGAGGGGTCTCCCGCGTCGCTGAGATCAGACCGATATGACATCTGGAGATAGACCACCGGCATGCCATTTCGGCGGGCGGCCGCAAGCAGGCGCCTGCTGGCTTCGATCGCCGGGGCAGCGCCTGAAATGTCCATGCCTGCCAAGTCGAACATACCGCCCGCCGAGGCAAACGCGTTCTGCATGTCCACAACGACGACCGCTGTCCGGGCGGGATCGATATGCACCGGCTTCGGCCTGGCATCCAACACGAGCATCACATCCCCCTCATGAACCGCAAACCACGCTGGTGCGTTATGTGCGAGAATAGCCGCGAGCCGATGCTCCGGCAATCAATGTCGCTGCCGGAGCAAACAAAGTCGGCAGATGCTGCGCCGCGATTGCCAAAAGAGCGGAAACATCCCGGGAATTCCTATATGTACTCCTCGACGTGACTCAGGAGACAGCGTGTTCCTTTCGGTTTTCGACCTGTTCAAGATCGGCATCGGCCCCTCCAGTTCGCATACGATGGGGCCGATGACGGCCGCGCGGCGGTTTCTCGACGAGGTCGCGGGAGATGACTGGCCGCGGCCCGCCGGCGCCAAAATTGCCCGCATCGGCGCCAGCCTGCATGGCTCGCTCGCCTATACCGGCATCGGCCATGGCAGCGACCGCGCTGTCACCCTTGGCCTCGCCGGCCAGACCCCGCAAACGGTCGACCCCGACCAGGCCGATGAAATCGTCAGCCGGATCACCGCCGACAAGCTGATCTCACCGCCCGGCCATCCCTCCTACCGTTTCGACCCGGCCACCGATCTGGTGCTCGACCGCAAGACGCCGCTCACCGGCCATGCCAATGGCATGGCGTTCTATGCCTACGACGCGGACGGCCGCCTGCTGCTCAAGCGCATCTACTATTCGATCGGCGGCGGATTCGTGGTCTCGGAAGAAGAGTTGCAGCGAATGAGGGCCAAGGGGTCGGTGCCGGCAGAAGGCAAGAAAGTGCCGTATCCCTTCAAGAATGCGGTCGAAATGCTGAAGATGGCGGCCAGGAGCGGCCTTTCGATTGCCGAAATGAAACGCGTCAACGAGCAAACGCAGATGTCGCGCGAAGAGCTCGACGCCGGTCTCGACGCCATCTGGAGTGCCATGAAGGGCTGCATTGACCGCGGGCTGTCGCAGGACGGCGTCATGCCGGGCGGGCTGAAGGTGCGGCGCCGCGCCAGACAGCTCCACGACAAGCTGCAGGAGCAGTGGCAACAGAATCGGCCGAATCCCTTGCTCGCCAATGACTGGCTGTCGATCTACGCGATGGCCGTGAACGAAGAGAATGCGGCTGGCGGCCGCGTCGTCACCGCCCCCACCAATGGAGCCGCGGGCACACTGCCTGCGGTGCTGCGCTATTGGCTGCATTTCCATCCCGAGGCCGACCAGCCAAGCATCCGCGACTTCCTGCTGACGGCTGCCGCTGTCGGCGGCATCATCAAATCCAATGCGTCGATCTCCGGCGCCGAGGTCGGCTGCCAGGGCGAGGTGGGCTCCGCCTCGGCAATGGCCGCGGCAGGCCTGTGCGCCGTCATGGGCGGCACGCCCGAGCAGGTCGAGAACGCCGCCGAGATCGCTCTCGAACACCATCTCGGCATGACCTGCGATCCGGTCGGCGGGCTGGTGCAGGTGCCGTGCATCGAGCGCAACGCGCTTGGCGCCGTCAAGGCGGTGACGGCGGCATCCCTGGCGATCAAGGGCGACGGCGTCCATTTCGTGCCACTCGACGCAGCGATCGAGACCATGCGCCAGACCGGCCTCGACATGAACGAGAAGTACAAGGAAACCAGCCTTGGCGGCCTGGCTGTCAATGTCGTGGAGTGCTGAGCAGGCGTCTGGCACTGTGGAGAACTTGTTCAGGCCGTTGACGCGTTGGTGCACCGGATTAAATCTTCGGGAATGGCTCTCAATCTCCTGAAACTATGCGTCGGCTGCGACAGCGTCGAGGATCTCGAGGAATGGATTGCATTCCGCCTCGACGAACGGCGCCGGGCCGGCGAAGCGGCCGAACACTGGCACACGACCCGCATGATGCCGACGCGCGGCGCCGAGATCACCGACGGCGGCTCGCTCTATTGGGTAATCAAGGGCAGCGTCCAATGCCGTCAGTTGATCACGGAGATCCGACCTTTTACCGACGATGAGGGCATCGGCCGCTGTCACCTGGTTCTCGACCAGCAAGTCGTGCGCACCGACTGGCAGCCGCGCCGGGCATTCCAGGGGTGGCGCTATCTGAAGCCATCGGACGCACCGGCCGATCTCGGCAAAGGCAAGGCGGGTTTGGTCGAGATGCCGCCGAAACTCCGGCGCGAGCTTGCCGACCTGGGCTTGCTATAGCTCATCGAGCCGAAGCGTTGCCCGTTGCTGTCGCGGGCTGGTTTCTGGCCCTCTATCTTGCTTCGCACTGGACTTGCAAGCGGCGCGACAACGCCACATCTTGAAATTCATGCGCGATGAAACTGTCGAAGTCGACGAAGGCTGCGGCGTTGGCGGACCCGGTTCGTATCGCGGCCCTATTCTTGTCCGCGGGAAGGCCATGATTCCGGCGCAGAAAAAGTGTTGAAGGACATCACGCGGCTGTCCAGGCGGACAGGGCACCTGCGGGGCAGTGGGAAATGTTAGGCGCAATTATCGTTCTGGTCGCATTGCTGCTGGTGCTGCTGGGCATAGCCTCGGCTTTCCTCCAGGCCAATCCGGCCCGGCTCGCAACCGAGATGAAAACAGTTGGGCCGATCCTGCTGGCACTGGTTGGTGGCGCGGTGCTCCTGGTCGGACGTCAAGGGATCGGCGGTATCATCCTGTTCGCGGCGATCGCCTGGTACGGCGCCACGCGCGCGAGCCGGCCAAATGCCAATCTGGCGCCTGGGAAACGCTCGATGGTGCGGACGGCAGCCCTCGATATGGAGCTCGACCACAATACGGGTGGCCTAGAAGGACTGGTTCTGGCCGGCCGCCACGACGGCAAGATGCTTGGCGCGATGGGTCTTTCGGAATTGCAGCATCTCTACCGCGAACTCTCCGGCGATGCGGAGAGCCGCCAGCTGCTAGAGACGTATCTTGACGGCAGATTTCCCGTCTGGCGCAAAAACACTGAGACGAACGGTGGCGAAGGGCTGGGTGTTGCGCCAGGTCCGGGCGCCATGACTAAGGAGGAGGCCTACAAGGTCCTTGGTCTTGAAGCGGGGGCCGCCGCGGCGGATGTCCGCAAGGCGCACCGCCGCCTGATGCAGCGCCTGCACCCCGATGTCGGCGGCACGTCTTTCCTGGCGGCGCGGATTAACGAAGCCAAGGACGTCTTGCTCTCCAATCACAACTAGTTCTCCTTCGACGCAGAAATTTTCCGGGAGATATCTCGCCGCCTTACTGCTGGACGGCGTAGCAGGCGATCTTCTTCTTCTTCAAAGCGGTGCAGGCCTTCCAGGCGGCATCCTTCGAGTCGAAACCGCCGAAACGGGCGCGGTAGTAGGTCTCGCCATCCTTGTCGAAGGCGACGGTGAAGCCGGAAGCATCGGCCAGCACCTTGGGCGCTTGCTTGGTGGTCTTGTCGAGAAATGCCTGGGCTTCGGACTGTTTCGGCGAAGAGGCGACCTGGATCGCCCAGCCCGACGGTACCGACGCGGTGCTGACCGGATCGACGGCGGGGGCCGGCTCGGCATAGGCGGCCACGACCTGTGCCGTGGCGACTTTCGGGCTGGAGACGATGACCGTCTTCACCTTCTTTGCCGGGGCGACGAGTTTGGGAGTCTCGGCCTCGGCAGTGCTGTCGGCATTGTCTTCATCCTGGGCGACCATCGCATCCTCGGCAACGGCGTCATCGGCACTGGCCACCGCCACCGGCTTGTCGTCCGGGGTCGGCGCGTCGTGCTTGGGCAGGAGGACTTTGGCAATTGCCTTGACCGGGTTGCTGTCGGCCTTGGCAACCAGATCACCATCGCCGCGGGTCGAGGCCCGCGGCATATAGGTATGGATCAGGCTCGCCATCTGGTTGTCACGGCTGCCGCCCGAGGTGCCGCCCATCACAACGGCGACAAGGCGGCGGTTGCCGTCGGACACTGACGAGACGAGATTGAAGCCGGAGGCGCGGGTATAGCCGGTCTTGATGCCGTCGACGCCCTTGATGCGTCCAAGCAGACGGTTGTGACCGTTGATGCGCTGGCGGCCGTAGAGAAAAGATCGCTGCGAGAAATAGCCGTAATATTGCGGGAAATGCTCCCGGAGCGCGATGCCGAGCGTGGCCATGTCGCGCGCCGTGGTGAACTGACCCGGGTCGGGCAGGCCGTTGGCGTTGCGGAAGACGGTGCCGTTCATGCCGAGCTGACGCGCCTTGGCGGTCATCATTCGGGCGAAATTGGTTTCGTTGCCGCCCAACATTTCGCCGAGTGCTGTCGCCGAGTCGTTGGCCGACTTGGTGACTATCGACAGGATGGCGGTCTCGACCGTGACCGAACCGCCCGGCTTCACACCGAGCTTCGTCGGCGCCTCCGCGGATGCCTTGGCGGAAAACACGACTGGCGAGTTCTTGCCGATCTTGCCCGCCGCCATCGCTTCGAAGGTCAGATAAAGCGTCATCATCTTGGTGAGCGAGGCCGGGTAGCGGCGGCCGTTGGCATCGGCTGAATAGAGCACCTTGCCGGTCTTGGCGTCGACCACGATGGCGGACGACCTCGCCGCCAAGGACGAGGCGGCGCCGGCAACGACAAACGTTATCGCCATGGCGATGATCATGATCGTTTTGAGGGGAGAGGTGGATTTGGAAACGATGCCCGACAACGCCTGACGCACTGGTAGTTCCTTTGAATTCTCGTTGCTTTGGAGGCGGCAAAGGGATCCTGCCTCACTTCCGGCCACGCTACCGGGGCAGCGTTACCAATCCGTTTATGGTAACCGCCGCGTTCACCATTTTCTTCGGGCTTGAAGCTCTCTTTATTCGAATCTTAGCCATTGACGTTCGGGCGGTGCCTCCAGCGGGCGAAATGTTGACTTTTTGTGCAGCGCACAATATATAACGTGCATTGCACAAAACGCCGCCCGGGCAGGGCGCGTCCTATGAACAGGCAACCGTCAAGGGAATCAGGAAATGACCCAGACCTACGAAGATTTCAGCAAATACGGCAAAGAGTTTGCCGACACCGGATTGAAGAGCTTCGCTTCGCTGTCGAAGGGCGCTCAGGCGATCGCCACCGAGGCCGGTGAATACACCAAGAAGAGCTTCGAAGCCGGCAGCGCCGCCTTCGAGAAGCTGTTCTCGGCCAAGTCGCTGGACAAGGCGATCGAGATCCAGTCCGACTACGCCAAGCAGTCCTACGAGGCATTCGTTGCCGAGGCCACCAAGATTGGCGACCTCTATGCCGAACTCGCCAAGGAAGCCTACAAGCCGTTCGAATCGATCGTTGCCAAGGCGAAGTAATTTTCGCCTGACAGTCTAACTCCGGCCCTTTGGGCCTGGGACAAACCCGGTGGCGGAAACGCAGCCGGGTTTTTTCATGTCAATTTCCGGTCCAGGGCCGCGTCACGCTTCACGATTGCGAAAATCCGCCAAGTTTGGTCACCTAGCCATATTGTCAGCTAACCAGAAGGGCTTAAAATCGTCCATCGAACACCTACATGTTGAACTCGCATGAGGATTCGAAGAGGCAGGATTACGTGACGATCGGTTTGACTGCCACGAAACAAGTGGCGCGGATGCAAAACGGCGGCGGTGACGGCAATGAGGCCGGCCGCGGGACGGCGGTCATCACGCGCACCAAAACCAAGACCAAGAAGCCCAGCCTCTACCGGGTCCTCATCCTCAACGATGACTACACTCCGATGGAGTTCGTGGTTCACGTGCTGGAGCGTTTTTTCCAGAAGGACCGCGAAGCCGCCACACGCATCATGCTTCATGTTCACAATCATGGAGTGGGCGAGTGCGGGGTCTATACATTCGAGGTGGCCGAGACCAAAGTGTCTCAGGTCATGGATTTCGCCCGACAGAATCAGCATCCGCTGCAATGCGTGATGGAGAAGAAGTGAGGTAACATGCCGGCTTTCTCCCAAGGCCTGGAAAAGGCGCTTCACCAGGCGCTGACGCTCGCCAATGAGCGGCACCATGAATATGCAACCCTTGAACATCTGCTGCTCGCGTTGATCGACGACACGGAGGCCGCCGCCGTCATGCGCGCCTGCAACGTCGATCTCGACGAGCTGAAGCACACTGTTCTCACCTATATCGACACCGAGCTCGACAACCTCGTCACCGGTTACGACGAGGATTCCAAGCCGACGGCCGGCTTCCAGCGCGTCATCCAGCGCGCTGTGATCCATGTGCAGTCGTCGGGCCGCGAGGAGGTATCGGGCGCCAACGTGCTCGTCGCCATCTTCGCCGAGCGCGAGAGCCATGCCGCCTATTTCTTGCAGGAACAGCAGATGACCCGCTATGACGCGGTCAACTATATCTCGCACGGTATCGCCAAGCGTCCGGGCGCATCGGAGACGCGCTCGCCGCGTGGCGCCGATGACGAGCAGGGCGGCCAGAATGGCGCCGAGCCGCAGGAGGAAGGCGGCAAGAAGAAACAGCAGCAGGATGCGCTGACGGCTTATTGCGTCAATCTCAACAACAAGGCCAAGGCCGGCAAGATCGATCCGCTGATCGGGCGCGAGTCGGAGATCAACCGCACCATCCAGGTGCTGTGCCGCCGCTCGAAGAACAACCCGCTCTACGTCGGCGATCCCGGCGTCGGCAAGACGGCGATCGCCGAGGGGCTGGCCAAGCGCATCGTCGAGGGCGACGTCCCCGAAGTGCTGCACAACGCCACCATCTTCGCGCTCGATATGGGCACGCTGCTGGCCGGCACGCGCTATCGCGGCGATTTCGAGGAACGGCTGAAGCAGGTCGTCAAGGAACTCGAGGATTATCCCGGCGCGGTGCTGTTCATCGACGAAATCCACACCGTGATCGGTGCGGGCGCGACGTCGGGCGGCGCCATGGACGCTTCGAACCTGTTGAAGCCGGCCCTGTCGTCGGGTGCGATCCGCTGCATCGGTTCGACCACCTACAAGGAGTTCCGCCAGTTCTTCGAGAAGGACCGCGCTTTGGTGCGGCGCTTCCAGAAGATCGACGTCAACGAACCGACGGTCGAGGACGCCATCGAGATCATGAAGGGCCTCAAGCCCTATTTCGAGGAATTCCACAAGGTCCGCTACACCAGCGAAGCCATCAAGGCCTCGGTGGAACTGTCGGCGCGCTACATCAACGACCGCAAGCTGCCGGACAAGGCGATCGACGTGATCGACGAGACCGGCGCCTCGCAGATGCTGGTGCCGGAAGCCAAGCGCAAGAAGACCATCGGCATCAAGGAGATCGAAGCCACCATCGCGACCATGGCGCGCATCCCGCCGAAAACGGTTTCGGCCGACGACGAGAAGGTGCTTCAGGGCCTCGATATCGAGCTGAAGCGCGTCGTCTACGGCCAGGATACCGCCATCACCGCGCTCACCTCGGCGATCAAGCTGGCGCGGGCCGGCCTGCGGGAACCGGAAAAGCCGATCGGCTCCTACCTGTTCTCGGGCCCGACCGGCGTCGGCAAGACCGAGGTCGCCAAGCAGTTGGCTGCTTCGCTTGGCGTGGAGCTGATCCGCTTTGACATGTCGGAATATATGGAACGCCACACCGTTTCCCGGCTGATCGGCGCGCCTCCCGGCTATGTCGGCTTCGACCAGGGCGGTCTGTTGACCGATGGTGTCGACCAGCATCCGCATTGCGTGCTGCTGCTGGACGAAGTGGAAAAGGCACATCCGGACCTGTTCAACATCCTGTTGCAGGTCATGGACCACGGCAAGCTGACGGACCACAACGGCAAGCAGATCGACTTCCGCAACGTGATCCTGATCATGACCACCAATGCGGGTGCGTCGGATGCGCAGCGCGCGGCGATCGGTTTTGGTTCGACCAAGCGCGAAGGCGACGATGTCGAGGCGATCAACCGGTTGTTCACGCCGGAGTTCCGCAACCGCCTCGATGCGATCATCCCGTTCGGCTCGCTGCCGGTGCCGGTCATCCATCAGGTGGTGCAGAAGTTCGTCATGCAGCTCGAAGCCCAGCTCTCCGAGCGTGGCGTCACCTTCGACCTGTCGCCGGATGCGATCGCCTGGCTCGCCGACAAGGGCTATGACGAGCGCATGGGGGCACGGCCGCTCGGCCGCGTGATCCAGGAGCACATCAAGAAGCCGTTGGCCGACGAGGTGCTGTTCGGCAAGCTGAAGAAGGGCGGCACGGTGCGTGTCACCGTCGAGAAGAAGGAAACCGGCGAGACCGGCCTGAAGCTCGAATCGCTGGCCGACGAAGCGCCGGTGAAGCCGAAGAAGGAAGAGCCGGAAGACGCGCCGAAGCCGCGCAAGGCGGTGGCCAAGAAGCCTTCTGCAAGGAAGGTAGTGGCGCAGAAGCCGGAGCCCAAGGGCAAGGATGGCGGCAAGCGCAGCCTTGTACCGCAGCTGCCCCGCAAGGGCTGACAGCTCTTGCTCCAGTAATAAAAAAGCCCCGGAGACGGGGCTTTTTTATTGCGCCATAGTCATCATGCGAGTGCGGCGAACAGACGCCTCAGCTTGCGAGTGCGGCACGGATCTTGCCGGCATTCTCGGCCAGCACTTCCGGCTTCTCCATCTGTCCGGAATGCGGTTTGAGCGGCACGCCCTCGAAGCGCGGAACCACATGGACATGCAGGTGGTAGACGGTTTGTCCGGAGGCCGGCTCGTTGAACTGCATGAGGGTGACGCCGTCGGCGTTGAAGGCCTTTTTCACGGCCACCGCCACTTTCTGCACGACGGCAAACAATGGGCCGAAGGTCGCCGGGTCGGCGTCGAGGATGTTGCGCGACGGTGCCTTTGGCACCACCAGCGTATGCCCCGGTCCTTGCGGCATCACATCCATGAAGACCATGACCGCATCGTCTTCGTAAACGCGATGCGAGGGAATTTCTCCACGCAGGATCTTTGCGAAGATGTTGTCGGTGTCATAGGCGGTTTCAGCCATGGCGAATGCTCCAGATTGTGCCTCGCCGTCCCGTGTAGCGAAGCTCTTCGGGAGCGGCAAGACGATGACGGGCGATCAGGCGAGATCGACCATCCAGATTCGACAAGTGCGCGATGGAAGCGCCTTTTGCGATGCGATGATCTATCGAAATAAAATGCGGCGCAGACGCCAAACCCTGCATGTGTCCTCAGGGGCTTACGCACCCATGGCCGGGGCATGGCATGCCAAAAAGCCTGCTATTCCTCGAGATCCTTGCGGAATGGGGTATGCTCTTCCAGATATTCGCCCATCCGCTCCACCTCGCGCCTTTCGCGCCTGAGGTAGTCGGCGACCGCGTTGCGTAAGCCAGGGTGCGAAATGTAATGGGCCGAATGCATGGTCACCGGCCGGTAGCCGCGTGCCAGCTTGTGCTCCCCTTGCGCGCCCGCCTCGACCACCTTCAGCTTGCGTTCGATGGCGAAGTCGATGGCCTGGTGGTAACAGACCTCGAAATGCAGGAAAGGGTGATCCTCGATGCAGCCCCAGTTGCGGCCGTAGAGCGCGTCGGAGCCGATGAAATTGATGGCTCCGGCAATGTAGCGCCCGTTGCGCCTGGCCATCACCAGCAGGATGTCGTCCGCCATGCGTTCGCCGATCAGCGAAAAGAACTGGCGGTTCAGATAGGGGCGGCCCCATTTGCGGCTGCCGGTGTCCATGTAGAAGGTAAAGAAGTCGTCCCAGGCCTCTTCGGTCAGATCCTTGCCGGTCAGCCAGTCGATTGAGATACCGTCGGCAAGCGCCTCGCGCCGTTCCTTCTTCATTGCCTTGCGCTTGCGCGAAGCCAGCGTGGCGAGGAAGTCGTCATATGTCGAAAAGCCTTCGTTGAAGAAGTGGAACTGCTGGTCGGTGCGATGCAGGAAGCCCGCGGCCTCGAGCGTCGCGACGTCGTTCTCCTGCGCGAAGGTGACATGCGCCGAGGACACGCCGAGCTTGTCGGTCACCATTTTGAGACCGGCCGCAAGACCAGCCTTCACCGCATCCTGATCCTCGCCCTTGCTGACCAGCAGGCGAGGGCCGGTGACGGGCGTGAATGGCACGGCGCACTGCAATTTCGGGTAATAGCGGCCGCCGGCCCGCTCGAAGGCATCCGACCAGCCGTGGTCGAACACATATTCGCCCTGGCTGTGCGATTTCAAATAGCAGGGGACTGCGCCCAGCAGCCTGCCTTGTGCATTTTCGAGCCGCAGGTGATGTCCTTGCCAGCCGGTGCGCCTGACAGCGCAACCGGAATCCTCAAGCGCGCTCAAAAAAGCAAATGAAACGAGGGGATTGTAGCCGCTTTCTGCATTATTGCGCGACGTGCCGACAAAGCCATCCCATTCATCGCAAGTGAAGGCACCGATACCAGCGGCGATGCGGATTGAAAACTCCGCGTTCGCTGTTTGCCCGTCGCCGTCATCGCCCTGATCCATGCGGCTTATTTAAGCTCCATCCGGGCCGCTACAAGTCACGTTTGAGTCACCTCGTTCAGGCGATCTCGACGAGGTCGGGTTCGAACCCTTCGAATGTCATCTGATCCGCATATTTGAAGGTCAGGTCGACCGCGGGCTGATCATGCACCGTCCAGGTGATAACTGGCATTTTGAGTTTTTCACGCACGAAACTGACAAACGGGTTCGGCAGGTCGCCGGCGGCATACGACGTGAAGGAGAGCTCATGCGCCAGCATGGCGAAATGCGCTTCGATCAGCTTGAGGTCCCTGCCGTAGGCCGTCAATCCAGCGGGAATGCCAGGCGCGTGCTTTGGGAAATCGCGGATCAGCCAATGATCGAACGACATGATCGCCGTCTTGCCCGTGTAGCGCTTGAGCATCTTGCCGACTCGCGCCACCAGGCCTTCGTCCCGACCGGGAATCCCTTTCAGTTCGACGACAATGGGCACGCGACCATCGACGAGGTCGAGCGCTTCCTGCAGCGTCGGCACGTGATCGGCCGTGCCCCCAACCTTGAGCGCGCCAAGTTCAGCCGCGCTGCGTTGCCAGACGAAGCCATCCTGTCCGGTCAGCCTTTTCAGGTCGTCATCATGGATGATGATGGGAACGCCGTCCGACGACAGATGCACGTCGCATTCGATGGCATAGCCACGTTCGGCCGCGGCTGCGAAGGCGGAAAGCGTGTTTTCCCAGCGCGTCTTGTTCATGTCGTGAAAGCCGCGATGGGCAACGGGCCGGGCGATCAGCCAGGAGAGGTCGGTCATGTCAGGCCTTCGCTCACTCGACTTCGAAGATTGCTTCGATTTCCACCGCGGCGTTAAGCGGCAGCGAGGCGGTGCCGACCGCAGAGCGGGCATGCTTGCCGCGCTCGCCAAGGGCGGCGACCAGGAAATCGGAGGCGCCGTTGGCAACCAGATGCTGCTCGACAAAGTCGGCGGCGGAGGCGACGAAGACGGTGATCTTCACCAGCCTGCGGATCTTCTCAAGATCACCGAGGGCGGCCTTGGCCTGGGCCAGAATGTTGATCGCGCAGTATTTTGCCGCGTCCTTGCCGGTAGCGGTGTCGACGTCGCGGCCGAGCAGCCCGGTCGCCTGCAGCTTGCCGTCCTTGAGCGGCAACTGTCCGGCGGTGAACAGCAGGTGGCCGGTCCTGCAATAGGGCACGTAGTTGGCCGCGGGCGCGGCCGCGACAGGAAGCGTCACGCCGAGATCGCTTAGCCGCTTTTCGATTGTTTCACTCATTGCTTTTCCCTATTGCTGGAAGGCGCCGCGCTGGCCGGGCCGAAATTGCTATTTTTGCCTCGCTTCCGCCACGACTTTTTTTAAGCTGGACCATCTTTCCCTGCGGCCTGCCACCAGCCGCGACGATCGGAGTACCTCATGCGCGCAACGCGCCTCGCATTCAACGCCGTTTTTTTGTCGGCGGTCTTCTCGATGGGCCCCGCCTTTGCCGTGCCGGCGTTGCAGGCGCACCGCGCCGTGTACGACCTTACCCTCAACAAGGCCTCCGACCGCTCCGGCATTACAGGCATATCCGGGCGCATGGTCTATGAATTCAACGGTTCGGCTTGCGAAGGCTATACGGTGAAATTCCGTTTCGTCACCCAGATCGTCACCAACGACAACACCAGACTGACCGACCAGCAGACGACGACGTTCGAGGACGCCGAAGGCAAGACCTTTTCGTTCGTGACCAAATCCTTTGTCGACCAGAATCTCGACAAAGAGGTCAAGGGTATGGCCACGAAAAATGCCAAGGGGTTGAAAGTCGATATCGACAAGCCCGAGAAGAACAGCCTGGAGCTAGCCACCACCCAGTTTCCGACCCAGCATCTGGTCGAACTGATCGGCAAGGCCGAGAAGGGCGAAAACTTCTACCAGACAAACCTGTTCGACGGTTCGGAAGATGCCAACAAGGTGATGACGACCACCGTCGTCGTCGGCAAGAAGACCGATGCCGACAAGGCCGATCCCGAGGCGCCGGCGCTGGCGAAGCTCGCCACCGACAAATACTGGCCGGTCGACATCGCCTATTTCGACGACAGCGCCCAGAACGGCGAAGAGGTGCCGGAATACCGGATCAGCTTCAAGCTGCACGAAAACGGCATCACCCGCGATCTCGTCATGGATTATGGCGATTTCTCGATGACCGGCAAACTGGTCAACCTGTCGCTGTTCGACCAGACAAAGCCCTGCCCGGTGTCGAAGTAGCAGCGCAATTGAGCTGGCCGCGGCGGGCTTGATGGCGGTCTATGTCGATGCGGCGATCTGGAAGTGGGCCGGTCATCTCTGGTGCCACCTCCTGGCTGATGATACCGACGAGTTGCATCGCTTTGCCGCCGAGCTCGGCATCAAGCGCTCGTCCTACCAGGGCCCGCCCAAGACATCGGCACCGCATTATGACATAACCGGCTTCGAGCGCGACCGGGCGGTGCGGCTCGGCGCCGTCGAATGCAGCCGCGAGCAGATCGTCGCAATCTTCCGGCGCGTGCGTGTGGCCAACGGAAAGGCCAAGTCATGACCCCAACGGCATTCCTGGCTTATTGCGCCGCGATTACGCTGGCCGCCGCGACGCCAGGTCCGGCGATGTTCGCGGTCATCACCAATGGTGTGTCGCGCGGTTTCCGTCGCGCCTTCATGGCCGGCGTCGGCGTCGCCGCCGGCGATGCCGTGCTGGTCACCCTCGCACTGCTCGGGCTGGTGGCGCTGGCCCAGACCTTCGAATGGGTCTTTCTTCTGCTGAAATATGCAGGCGCCGCCTATCTGATCTATCTCGGGATCCGGATGTGGCGTGCCGCAGCCGCGCAGCCGGATAAACCGCAGGCGACTGAAGCAAGGTTGTCGCGATCGTTCCTGCTCGGCGCGTCCATTGCGCTCGGCAATCCAAAGGCGATCCTCTTTCACGCCTCGATCATGCCGCTGATCCTCAACCTCGATACGATGACCTTTTTCGATGGCCTGCTCGTGGTGGCCGTCGTCATCAGCGTCAATGTCGTTACCATGGGGATCTATGCCGCCCTGGCGGGCCGAGCATCGGGCTGGTTCACGACGCCCAGGCGCATGCGGCTGATGAACAGGTTCGCCGGCAGCGCCATGATCGGTACCGGAGCGCTGATTGCCGCACGCTGAGCGCTGAGGCGCCACAACGCTTGCGTTTGTCGCGCTTCCCCTCTATATGCCCGCTCATTCCACACACGGACTTTGGTGTCTGCCCGGGAGAAATCCGGCTGAAACCTCCGGTGGCGTTCGAGGACTGAGGTCCAAAAATGCCTGTGTCCGTGGAGGCTAACCGGAAAGGAAAATGAGAATGGCACTGCCTGATTTCAGCATGCGCCAGCTTTTGGAAGCTGGCATTCACTTCGGCCACCAGACCCATCGCTGGAACCCGAAGATGGCGCCCTACATTTATGGCGCCCGCAACAACATCCACATCATCGACCTGTCGCAGACGGTGCCGTTGCTGCACCAGGCGCTTAAGCAGGTTTCGGACACCGTCGCCAAGGGCGGCCGCGTGCTGTTCGTCGGCACCAAGCGCCAGGCGTCTGATATCGTCGCCGATGCGGCGCAGCGTTCGGCACAGTACTATGTCAATTCGCGTTGGCTCGGCGGCATGCTGACCAACTGGAAGACGATCTCGAACTCGATCCAGCGCCTGCGCAAGCTCGACGAGATGCTTGCCGGCGAGGCGCAAGGGTTGACCAAGAAGGAACGCCTGAACCTCGATCGCGAGCGCGAGAAGCTCGACAAGGCGCTGGGCGGCATCAAGGACATGGGCTCGACGCCCGACCTGATGTTCGTGATCGACACCAACAAGGAAGCGATCGCCATTCTCGAGGCCAAGCGCCTCGGCATTCCGGTCGTCGCGATCATCGATTCGAACTGCGACCCGGACAAGATCGACTTCCCGATCCCCGGCAATGACGACGCGGCCCGCGCCATCCAGCTTTATTGCGATCTGATCGCCAAGGCTGCGATCGACGGCATCGCCCGTCAGCAGGGCGCGCTCGGCGTCGACATCGGCGCTTCGGTTGAAGCCCCGGTCGAACCGGCGCTCGATCCGGCTCCGGCGTCGGAAGCTCCCAAAGCTTGATAGTCGAAGGCCGGTTGCGGCCTTCATCTTTCTCATATTTTGGCACGCTAAACAGACGCACCATCGAATGCCGATGGTGCGTCGGTGCATTTAAAACAAAGAGGCGACAATGAGCATTTCGGCTGCACAGGTCAAAGAACTCCGCGACTTGACCGGCGCGGGCATGATGGACTGCAAGGCGGCGTTGAACGAGACCAACGGCAACATGGAAGAGGCCGTCGACTGGCTGCGCAAGAAGGGTATCTCCAAGGCCGACAAGAAGGCCGGCCGTACCGCTGCCGAAGGCCTGATCGGCGTCGACAATGGGGTGCGCGAGGCTGCGGTCGTCGAGGTCAATTCCGAGACCGACTTCGTTGCCCGCAATGCCGCCTTCCAGGAAATCGTCGCCAACGTCGCCAAGGTGGCGCTTGCCTACGGCACGACCGAGGCGGTCGCGGCCGCCCAATATCCGGGTTCGGACAAGTCGGTCACCGACA
The DNA here is from genome assembly GCF_006441575.1 of Mesorhizobium sp. B2-4-12. Lineage (NCBI taxonomy): Bacteria > Pseudomonadati > Pseudomonadota > Alphaproteobacteria > Hyphomicrobiales > Phyllobacteriaceae > Mesorhizobium > Mesorhizobium sp. B2-4-12. Next base: position 149,384 of record NZ_VFVC01000002.1, on the reverse strand, counting down.
CGATCAAGGACGCGGTCGGCACCATCGGTGAGAACATGGGCTTCCGCCGCTCGGCCAAGCTCACCGTGCCGCATGGCGCGGTGGCGACCTATGTGCACAACGCGGTTGCCGACGGCCTCGGCAAGCTCGGCGTGCTGGTCGCGATCGAGACCACCGGCAATGAGCACGCCGCCAACGCCTTTGGCCGTCAGGTCGCCATGCATGTCGCTGCCACCAACCCGATGGCGCTGACGGCAGAGCAGATCGATCCGGCCGCGGTGGAACGTGAAAAGGCGATCTTCTCCGACCAGGCGCGCCAGTCGGGCAAGCCGGAGGCGATCATCGAGAAGATGGTCGAAGGCCGCCTGCGTAAGTTCTACGAGGAAGTCGTGCTCCTGAAGCAGGCCTTCGTGCTCAATCCCGACATCACCGTCGAGAAGGCGCTGAAGGATGCCGAGAAGGAAATCGGCGCCCCGGCCAAGATCACGGCCTATCTGCGCTTCGCGCTCGGCGAAGGCATCGAAAAGGAAGAGACGGATTTCGCGGCGGAAGTCGCGGCGGCGGTCAAGAAGTAAGCCGCTTACCGCCATATCCCGAAAGCGGTTTTCCGGCCTGGCGTCCGCAGGGATGTCAGGCCGATTTCTTGCGCGATGTCGATAAAGGCCCGCAGTTTCGGTGCCCGATATAGGCGGGGAGACAGACGATCACGGCGTGAAAGGGTGGCGCCAGCCGGACCGTGACCATGTCCTGCGCGATCATTTTCTGCTTCGGTTCACAGTCCAGGTCAGGGTCGCCGGAGGCGTCGTGACCGGCGACAAGCCTCTCTGCCATTCGCCGCCCGTGGTGGTCGAGGGCCGGGCCGCCAGCCTCAGCAGCAACTCATCCAGAAAGCCTGAAATTTTGCACAACGGCGCGGCGTGACATCGCTGCGCCCTTCGTGTATCCGATCAACCCGCCATGACAGAACCGCCGGGTGAAGCAAGGGCCTTTCGCCTCCGGAACCTGCCGCGCCGAGATTTTCGAGGAACCAGATGACGGTGAAGCCCCTCTACCGACGTGTCTTGCTGAAAGCCTCGGGTGAAGCGTTGATGGGCGAGCAGCATTTCGGCATCGACGTTTCGGTCGTGGATCGCATTGCCGCCGACATCGCGGAGGCCCGCGCGCTGGGCATCGAGGTCGGTGTCGTCATCGGCGGCGGCAATATCTTTCGAGGTGTGGCCGTCGCCTCCAAGGGCGGAGATCGCGTCACCGGCGATCACATGGGCATGCTGGCCACGGTCATCAACTCGCTGGCGCTGCGCACGTCGCTGAACAAGATCGGTGTCGACGCCGTCGTGCTGTCCGCGATCGCCATGCCCGAGCTGTGCGAGAGCTTTTCGCAGCGCCAGGCGACCGCCTACATGAATCAGGGCAAGGTGGTGATCTTCGCCGGTGGCACCGGCAATCCGTTCTTCACCACTGATTCGGCCGCGGCACTTCGCGCCGCCGAAATCGGTGCCGATGCACTGTTCAAGGGCACGCAGGTCGATGGTGTCTATTCGGCAGATCCGAAAAAGGACCCGAATGCGACGCGTTTCGAGCGCATCAGTCACGCTGAAGTCATAAAGCGCGGCCTTTCCATCATGGATACGGCTGCGATTGCACTTGCGCGCGAAAACAACATTCCGATAATCGTCTATTCGATCCACGAAAAAGGTGGTTTCGGCGATATTCTGAGGGGCGGCGGCCGCTGCACGGTCGTCGCGGATGATTGATCCGGGCCTGATCCCTAAAAAGGGAAACCGGCTTTTCGAGAATCAGGCTCGCACATGGGGCGTTGCCCCGAAGCAGTGAACCCGCGGCAGACGGGTCGAGGAGACTAAGATGAGTGGTGAGTACGACGACCTCAAGAGGCGCATGGATGGGGCGATCGCCGCGTTTAAGCATGATCTGGCTTCGCTGCGGACCGGTCGCGCCTCCAGCAATCTGCTCGATGCTATCCAGGTTCAGGCCTACGGCACCACCATGCCGATCAATCAGGTGGCCAACGTCACCGTGCCGGAACCACGTATGATCTCGGTGTCCATCTGGGACAAATCGATGGTCGGCGCGGTCGACCGCGCCATCCGTGAATCCAATCTGGGCTTCAACCCGATCGTCGACGGCACCAATCTCAGGATTCCGCTGCCGGAGCTCAACGAACAGCGCCGCAAGGAACTGGTCAAGATCTCGCATGGCTATGCCGAGAACGCCCGCGTCGCTGCACGCCATGTGCGCCGCGACGGCATGGACTTCCTGAAGAAGGCCGAGAAGGACGGCGCGATCAGCGAGGACGATCATCGCAAGCGTTCGGATCAGGTCCAGAAGCTTACCGATGAAACGATCAGCACCATCGATCATCTGCTTTCCGACAAGGAAGCTGAAATCATGCAGGTTTAGGGTTGGGCTTCGGCTGACCCGAAAGCGAGATCATGACAACGCCCGCGCATGTCGCGATCATCATGGATGGAAATGGACGCTGGGCCAAGGCGCGCGGCATGCCGAGGCTCGCGGGTCATCGCGCCGGCGTCGAGGCGCTACGCAAGACGGTGCGCGCGGCACCGGCTCTCGGCATCTCATTCCTGACCGTCTATGCCTTCTCGTCGGAGAACTGGTCGCGGCCCAAGTCCGAAGTCAGTGACCTAATGGGGTTGTTGAAACTGTTCATCCGCCGGGATCTGGCCGAACTGCACCAGAGCGGCGTGCGGGTCAGGATCATCGGCGACAGGGCAGGGCTGCAGCCGGACATCAGAGGCCTGCTCGAAGAGGCCGAATCGCTGACAATCCGGAACACGTCGCTGACGCTGGTCATCGCCTTCAACTATGGCGGACGCGATGAGATCGTGCGCACGGCGCGCAAGCTCGCCGAAGCCGTCGGGCGGGGTGAGTTGGACAGCGAGGCGATCACCGCCGACAGCTTTGCCGCCTCTCTCGACACACAGGGCATCCCCGATCCCGAACTGGTCATCCGCACCAGCGGCGAGCTTCGCCTTTCCAACTTCCTCCTATGGCAGGCTGCCTATAGCGAGCTCGTCTTCCTGCCGTGCTACTGGCCGGACTTCAGCCGCGAGCACCTGGCAGAAGCCCTGCGCGAATTTGCCGGCCGCGAACGCCGTTTCGGCGGACTGGACCCGCAAGACGTCGCATCGCGACCGGCCGCGGGATGAGCAATCTTCAGCTCCGCGTCATTTCAGCGGTCGTGCTTGCCATCGTTGCCCTTGGCCTGACCTGGCTGGGTGGCCTGCCTTTCCGGCTGCTGTGTGCCGTCATGTCGGCGATGATCTTTTACGAGTGGACGCGCATGTCGCGGCCCGCTGGGGCCAAGCGGCTCGGCTTCCTGCCCGAGATGCTGACCGTCGTTTTCATCGGTGCCTTGATTGCCGGCCTTCCCGCATTCTGGCTGCTGTCCCTCGTCTTGTTTCTGATTGCGGTGACAGCGATTGCCGCTCTGGTTCGCGAGACCGGGCAGTGGGAGGCGAGCGGCCTTGCCTATGCCAGCGTGTCCGGCCTGTCGCTTGCCTTGCTGCGCAATGGCGATCATTCGGGTCTTGTCGCCATCCTGTTCCTGTTCGCGGTCGTCTGGGCGACCGACATTTTTGCCTATTTCGTCGGGCGCGCCGTCGGCGGTCCGAAATTGGCGCCGTCGATATCACCCGGCAAAACGCGCAGCGGCGCGCTTGGCGGCGCGGTTGGCGGTGTTGTCGCGGGGCTCATTCTGGCCGCTATTGCCGGTGCCGGCAATCTGGCCTTGCTTGGCGTGGTGGCGCTCGTGCTTTCGATTGTCGCCCAGGCCGGCGACCTATTCGAATCCTGGGTCAAACGGCGTCACGGACGCAAGGATTCGGGCGTGCTCATTCCAGGCCATGGCGGCGTCATGGACCGCGTCGACGGGCTTGTCGCGGCGGCTCTCGCCCTATACGTCATCGGCTGGATGGCGGCGGGCGCCGATCATCCGGCGCAGGGGCTGTTTCCCATTTGACCTTGTCGTTTCACGATCTGGTGCGGATACGCCTTGGATTCGCCTGGATTGATGTCACAGTCACGCCTCAACGGCGGAAGAATTTTGAGGGCATGACTTGAACGGGATTCTTCACGCGATTTTCAGTACGGAAGGTTTCTTCCTCGGCACGCTCGTGCCGTTTCTCTTCGTGCTGACCGTGGTGGTGTTCGTCCACGAAATGGGCCACTACCTTGTCGGCCGCTGGTGCGGCATTGGCGTCAGGGCCTTTTCGATCGGCTTCGGTCCCGAACTCATAGGCTTCAACGACAGGCATGGCACGCGCTGGAAGCTTTGCGCCATACCGCTTGGCGGCTATGTCAAATTTGTCGGCGACATGAGCGCCACCTCCAGCCAGCCGACATCGCAAGAACTCGAAACATTGACCGACGAGGAGCGCAAGGTTGCCTTCCACACCCAAGCGATCTGGAAGCGCGCGGCGACGGTGGCGGCCGGGCCTCTGTTCAATTTCCTGCTGACGATCGTCGTCTTTGCCGTGCTGTTTGCCGCTTATGGGCGTTATGTCGCGGAGCCCATGGTGGCCGAAGTTACCGCCGACAGTCCGGCGGCGAAGGCCGGCATCATGCCCGGCGACCGATTCGTCAGCGTTGATGGCAGCAAGGTCGAGACCTTCGGCGACGTCCAGCGGCTGGTCTCGGGCCGTGCCGGCGACACCATCACCTTCGTCATGCTGCGCGACGGCAAGGAAGTCACGGTGACCGCGACCCCGAAGTTGATGGAGCAGGAAGACGCGCTCGGCAACAAGATCAAGGTTGCGGTGATCGGCGTCGTCAACAACAAGGAACTCGGCCAGCCCCGTCTCATCACCTATACCCCGGTGGGAGCGGTTGCGGCGGCAGTCGAGGAAACAGGCCATGTCATCGAGCGCACGGGCCAGTTTTTGCAGCGCTTCGCCGTCGGACGCGAGGACAAGTGTCAATTGGGTGGTCCCGTCAAGATCGCCGACATGGCCGGCAGGGCGGCCAAATTGGGTTTCGAGTGGCTGGTGCAGCTTGTCGCGCTGCTGTCCGTCGGGATAGGCATTCTAAACCTTTTGCCGATTCCCCCCCTCGACGGAGGCCATCTCTTGTTCTACGGGGTGGAGGCCGTCATCCGCCGGCCGGTGTCGGAACGGATGATGGAAATGGCCTATCGGGCCGGTCTGCTTCTGGTCTTGTGCTTCATGGGTTTCGTATTCTGGAACGATCTGTTTGGGTGCTGAAATCATGAAGAAATTTGGCTTTGGCATGGTCGATGTTGAGACGCCGTTTACCATGCACGGGGATATGAGTGACGCGAAAGCCACGCAGCAGGGTTAAGTAAATACAAATTAACCAGAAGCCTTGCGTGTAGGGAAAATCCGGTTAATACGGTAGGGGAAATTACCGCACGTCCGGTTTTCTCGCCGTGGGGACTACGAGAAAAGGTTATTAAGCCCGATGAAGGCAGCATCCAAGTTTTTGAACGCCGCGTCAGCGGCGGCACTGTCCGCCGCTTTGGTTGTGCCAGGCGCGCTCGCAGTGCAATTCGTTGCCACATCGGCGGCTGAAGCCGCTGTCGTCAGCAGGGTGGAGGTCAGCGGCAACCAGCGTGTCGACGCCGATACGATTCGCAATTACATCACCATCAAGCCGGGCAAGGCCTTCTCGAGTTCCGACATCGACGCCGCGGTCAAGGCGCTGTTCGGCACCGGGCTATTCTCGGACGTGCGGATCAACCAAGTCGGCTCGACACTGGTGGTCAAGGTTTCCGAATACAAGGTCGTCAACCAGGTGCTGTTCCAGGGCAACAAGAAGCTCAAGGACAATGCACTCCAGGCCGCGGTCCAACTGAAGCCGCGCGGCACCTTCTCGCAGGCGACGCTGGATTCGGACGTCGAGGCGGTCAAGGCCGCCTACAGGCGCATCGGCCGTGACGATGCCGGCGTGACCACGCAGGTCATGGAGCTCGGCGACAACCGCGTGAACGTGGTGTTCCACATCACCGAAGGCGACCGCACGCAGATCGCGGCGATCAATTTTGTCGGCAATAGCGCTTATTCGAGCCGCCGCCTGTCGGACGTAATCAACACCAAGCGCTCGTCCTGGGTTTCGTTCATCCTACGTGACGACGTTTATGACGAGGACAAGCTGCGCGCCGACCAGGAACTGCTGCGCCGCTTCTATTACAATCACGGCTATGCCGATTTCCAGGTCGTGTCCGCTGTCGGCGAACTCGACAGCGCGACGAACAAGTACACGGTTACTATCACCGTCCAGGAAGGCGAGCGTTACACGTTCGGCGATATCAGCGTCGAAAGCACCATCCCGGAAGTGGACTCGAAAGCGCTTGAATCGGTGGTCGAGACCCACAAGGGCGATGTCTACAGCGCCAAGGACGTCGAAGACACCATCGTAGCGCTCACCGAGAAGGTGGCCGGTTCGGGCTATGCCTTCGCGCAGGTGACGCCACGCGGCGATCGCAACTTCGAGAACCATACGATTTCGGTCGTTTATACGATCGACCAAGGGACCAAGGCCTATATCGAGCGCATCGAAATCCGCGGCAACGATCGCACGCGCGACTATGTCATTCGCCGCGAGTTTGACGTCAGCGAAGGCGATGCGTTCAACCAGGTACTCATCCAGCGGGCGAAGAAGCGCCTGGAAGACCTGAATTATTTTGACAAAGTCGAAATCTCGACGGTGCCCGGTTCGCAGCCCGACCAGGTTGTGCTGGTGGTCGACGTGGTCGAGAAATCGACGGGCGAATTCTCGGTTGGCGCCGGTTATTCGACTGGCGGTGACACGGCCGGCCCGTCGGTCGAAGGATCGATCACCGAGCGCAACTTCCTCGGCCGTGGCCAGTACATAAAGCTGTCGGCGGGTGGCGGCAGGCATTCGCGCGACTACAGCCTCTCGTTCACCGAACCGTATTTCCTCGGGCGGCGCATCGCCGCCGGCTTCGACATCTACAAGTCGACGCGGCAATACAACGGCAATTACGACAGCGATACCACGGGTGCGACCGTGCGCTTTGGCCTGCCGATTACCAACAGCATTACGACCCAACTGGCCTACAATATCGCGCAAGAGAAATATTCGGTGGATGACAGTTGCGGTCCCACGAGTCCAGGAGACCCTGATGGCACTTGCACCATTTCTCCAGCTATCCTTGATGGCATAGAGCAGAGTCCCTGGATCAAGTCGTCGGTCAGCCTGGGGCTGGTCTACAACACCATCGACGATATGAAGAACCCGCATGAGGGTATCTATGCCAATACGACCGTCGAGGTCGCGGGACTTGGCGGCGATGCCAAGTTCGTGAAGGTAACCGGGCGCGGGAGCATCTACCAGACGCTTTCCGAGCAACTCGACCTCGTAGGCTTGGTTTCGGGTGGCGCCGGTCATGTCGAAGGTTACGGCGGTGGTGATCTGCGCATTTTCGATCACTTCCAAAGCAATGACCGCATGATTCGGGGCTTTGCCTATGGCGGCATTGGCCCCGTTGACTCTGCCGGCGTAGGTGACCATCTCGGCGGCACGACCTACTTCAACGCGTCGGCCGAGGCCCAGTTCCCGCTGCCGGTCGTTCCCGAGAGCTTCGGTCTGCGCGGCGCCGTGTTCGCCGATGCGGCGACGCTCTATGGCAGCAAGATTGCCCCCGGGCTGGTCGATCAGGCCTCTACGGACATGAAGGTGCGCGCCTCGGTCGGCGTTGGCCTGATGTGGGCCTCGCCGTTCGGCCCGATCCGTATCGACTATGCGATCCCGGTCAAGAAGGAAGCGACCGACGATGTGCAGGAATTCAACTTCGGCATATCGACCCGCTTCTGATCGGCGGCCAACGATGCTCCCGGGTTTTTCGGATCCGGGAGAAATGTTCCGACCTAGCTGGATATAGCTTCTGGAATGACCGATCCGGTGTTCTTCGCGCCATCACGCCGGTATACGGCGGCCGAAGTCGCGAATCTGACCGGCTCGGTGCTTGTCGATTCCGGCCAATCCGACGTTTCGATCGAAGCACTGGCACCAGCCAGCGAGGGCGGAGCGAATGCGCTCGTCTTCGTGGACGGCAGGCGTAATTCCGCGCTGATGCCATCGCTGCGGGCCGCGGCGGTGCTATGTCCAGCCGAATTCGCCAACAAGGCGCCGGTCGGCATCGCTGTGCTGATCCACCCGCGACCGCAGCAGGCATTCGCGCTGGTCGGGCGACTGCTGTTCCCCACGGCCGCCACGCCAGGGCCAATGACCGGCGAAACCGGCGTTTCGCCGCATGCCCATGTCGATCCAACCGCGCATGTCGAAGCCGGCGTGATCATCGAGGCCGGCGCGGTCGTTGGGCCGGGCGTCTCGATCGGCAGCGGCACCGTGATCGCGCCCAACGCCGTCATCGGGCAATCCTGCCAGATCGGACGTAACGGCTATGTTGGCCCAGGCGCGAGTATCCAATATGCGCTGATCGGCAACCGGGTCATCATCCATGGCGGGGCCAGGATCGGCCAGGATGGCTTTGGCTTCGTCGGCGGCGCCAAGGGGCCGGAACGTGTTCCCCAGATCGGTCGGGTGGTCATCCAGGACGATGTCGAGATCGGCTCCAATTCCACTGTCGATCGCGGCGCCATGTCGGATACGATTATCGGTCAGGGCACCAAGATCGACAATCTCGTGCAGATCGCCCATAACGTCCGCATCGGTCGCAATTGCATAGTCGCCGGGCTTTCAGGTATTTCCGGTTCCGTGGTCGTGGGTGACAATGTCACCATGGGCGGCGGCGTCGGACTTGCGGATCATCTGACCATCGGCACGGGAGCCAAGCTTGCCGCCAGAAGTGGATTTATGAGCAATGTTCCTGCCGGCGAGATCTGGGGCGGCTATCCGGCGCAGCCGATGGCGGAAGCGATGCGAGAGATAGCCATGTTGCGCACAATGGCCAGGGCACGCAAGCAGGGCAAGGACAATGGCTGACATGGTGGCGGCGACGACGCTGGAAGCGGTCGACATAATGGGGCTGATGAAGCTTCTGCCGCATCGTTATCCATTCCTGATGATCGACCGCATTGTCGACATCGATGGCGATGAATCCGCCATCGGCATCAAGAACGTCACCATCAACGAGCCACATTTTCAGGGCCATTTCCCCGAGCAGCCGGTGATGCCGGGCGTGCTGATTGTCGAGGCAATGGCGCAGACGGCCGGCGCCATCTGCATCCGCAGCCTTGGGGCGTCGAAGCCATCGCTGGTCTATTTCCTGACCATCGACAACGCCAAATTCCGCAAACCGGTCGTTCCCGGCGACCAGTTGAAGATCCACGTCAAGAAAATCAAGAAGCGCGGCAACCTGCTCAAATTCGCCTGTGAAGCCATGGTCGAGGGCACCAAGGCGGCCGAGGCCGAGATTTCAGCCATGATGGTCACCGGCGACTGACGATCGAATGCTTATGAAAATCATGACTTCAATCCATCCTTCCTCCGTCGTGGAGGAAGGCGCCCAGATTGGCCAGGGTGTGCGTATAGGGCCGTTTTGCCACGTCAGCGCCGAGGCCGTGATCGGTGACGGTGTCGAATTGGTCAGCCATGTCTCGGTGATGGGCGCAACCACCATCGGTTCCTCGACCAAGGTCTACCCGATGGCGATACTGGGTGGGCCACCGCAGAACACCAAGCACAAGGGCGGACGCACCACGCTGGTTATCGGCGCCAACTGCACCATCCGCGAAGGCGTCACCATGCATGTCGGCACCGACACCAGCCGCGGCGAGACAACGGTGGGCGACAATGGCAACTTCCTCGCCTATGCCCATATCGCCCATGATTGCGTGGTCGGCAACAACGCCACCTTCGCCAATGGGGCGACGCTGGGCGGCCACTGCGAGATCGGTAACAATGTCTACATTGGCGGCCTGACCGCCGTTCATCAGTTCGTGCGCGTTGGCGATAACGCGTTTCTGGGCGGTTGCTCCGCCATCGTGGGCGATGTCATTCCTTACGCCATCGCCGTTGGCAACCGCGCCAGCCTGCGCGGCCTCAACATTATCGGCCTGAAGCGTTCCGGCCTGCCAAGGTCCGAAATCCATTTGCTGCGGAAAGCTTACAAGACGATCTTCGACCGTTCCCGAACCGTTGGCGAAAACATCGAGTTCGCGAAAGCAGAGTTCGCTTCGTCCCCAACCGCGATGAAGATCATCGATTTCATCACCAGTCGCGGCAAGCGGCACTATGCGGTGCCATCGCTCAAGGGTGGCGATGACGACGATGCCGACGATGAAGACTAAGACAGCGGCAAGCGGTCTTGATCTCCCGCCTGATGCCAGGGTTGGCATCATCGCCGGCGGCGGCAGTCTTCCGGTCGAAGTCGCGCAAGGCTTGGCCACACGAGGGTATCCGCCTTTCGTCCTGTTGATGGAAGGCGAAGCTGATCGCGAGCGGGACCTGCGTCTATACGAGCATGACAGCCTGGCCCTGGAGCAGATCGGCTCCCTGGTACCGACGCTGAAGCGATATGGAATCACGCATCTAGTTCTGGCCGGCGAAATCAAACGCAGGCCGCAATTGGCCAGGATTCGCCTGAGCCTTGGCCTGCTGGCGATTTTGCCCTCGGTGATCATGGCGCTGGCGCGTGGCGATGACGGCCTGCTGAAGGTCGTGACACGCGGTCTGGAAAGGCGGGGCATCAAGGTGATCGGCGCGCATCAGGTCGTTCCCGAACTCGCCGCCGCCGAAGGCACGCTGACCGCCAAGGCACCGAAGCAATCGGACTGGCGTGACATCGAAGCGGCGAGGCAGGCAGCCAAGGCCATCGGCGCACTCGATATCGGCCAGGCGGCAATTGCCATCGGTGGCAGGGCGATCGCGCTCGAAGGCATCGAAGGTACGCACGGCCTGCTCGAAAGAACACGAGAGCTGCGCGGCCATGGCCGGCTTGCCGGCAAGACCCGTGGGGTTCTGGTCAAGTGTGCCAAACCTGGCCAGGAATTGCGCGCCGACCTGCCGTCGATCGGACCACAGACGGTCGAGGCGACGCATGCGGCCGGGCTTGCCGGCATCGCGGTCGAGGCTGGACGTTCGCTGATCCTCGAAGGTCCGGTGACGCTGGGGCGCGCCAATGCGCTCGGCCTGTTCATCGTCGGCCTGCCAGCAACGGAGCCGCCACATGGCTGACAAGGCGCTGAAGATCGCAATCGTGGCCGGTGAAGAATCCGGCGACCTGCTGGGCGCCGACATCGTGCGTTCGCTGAAGGCATTGACAGGCCGCGAGGTGCAACTCGTCGGCCTTGGCGGTCGCCATTTGCAGGGGCTAGGGCTGGTTTCGCCCTTCGATGCCGGCGAGGTCGCGCTGATGGGTTTCAGTGCCGTCCTGCGCGATCTGCCGCGCCTGATGCGGCGGATCGGCCAGATGGCCGGGATGATCGCGGACGCGAAGCCGGATTGCCTGATCACCATCGACAGCCCGGACTTTTCGCTGCGCGTTGCCAGGAAGGTACGCGCGGCCAACCCGTCGATCCCGATCGTCCACTATGTCTGCCCGAGCGTCTGGGCGTGGCGGCCGGGCAGGGCGGTGGCGATGAAGCCCTATGTCGATCACATATTGTGCATCCTGCCGTTCGAAGTGAAGGAACTCGCCAGGCTTGGCGGCCCGCCCGGCACCTATGTCGGGCACCGTCTCGCCCATGACGCGGGTGTGCTCTCGGCGGCGAAGGCTCAAGGGCAGCCGCGCGACCTTTCGCCGGACCGCGTGAAGACGCTGCTTGTCCTGCCCGGCTCGCGGCGCGGCGAGGTGCGGCGACTGCTGGAGCCGTTTGGCGAGACCGTGTCGATGCTGCGGGCACGCGGACACCGCCTTCGGCTGATGTTGCCGACGGTGCCCCATGTCGCGGACACCGTCCGTTCCGCTGTCACGCGCTGGGACGAGAAACCCGAGATCATCCTCGCGCCCGAGCGTAAATGGCAGGCCTTCGGCAAGGCCGACGCGGCGTTGATCGCGTCCGGCACGGTCTCCCTGGAACTGGCGTTGTCCGGTGTGCCGATGGTCTCCTGCTACCGCCTCGACCCTGTCGCGCGCGTCGTCGCGCCGTATCTCGTTACCGTCTGGTCGGCGCTGCTGCCCAACCTGATCTCGGATCGCGCGCTGATCCCGGAGTTCTACAACGAGTACGTCAAACCGAACAATCTGGCGCGCCAGTTGGAAGGGTTGTTGACCGACACCGGCATCCGCGCCTGGCAGAAAGATGGGTTTGCCGAGATCGCACGGCGCATGGCGACGGACAGGCCGTCCGGTGAGATCGCGGCGCAGGTGGTGATGGAGTGCGTGAGGAAGCGAGTGAGTAGTGAGTAGTGAGTAGTGAGTAGTGAGTAGTGAGTAGTGAGTAGATGATCCTCTTCACTACTGACTACTGACTACCAACTACTCCCTATCCTTTTTACCGCTTGGCGATCGGCACGTAATCGCGCTCCGGCGCGCCGGTATAGAGCTGGCGCGGGCGGCCGATCTTCTGGCGCGGATCCTCGATCATCTCTTTCCATTGCGCGATCCAGCCGACAGTGCGGGCGACCGCGAACAGCACCGTGAACATGGTGGTGGGGAAGCCCAGCGCCTTCAGCGTGATGCCGGAATAGAAGTCGACATTCGGGTAGAGCTTCTTCTCGATGAAATAAGGATCGGTCAGCGCGATCTTTTCCAGTTCCATGGCGATGTCGAGCAGCGGATCGTCCTTGATGCCGAGCTCGCCCAAAACCTCGTGCGCCGTTTTCTGCATGATCTTGGCGCGCGGATCGTAATTCTTGTAGACGCGATGGCCGAAGCCCATCAGCCGGAACGGGTCGTTCTTGTCCTTGGCGCGGGCGATGAACTCCGGGATGTGGTCGACATGGCCGATCTCGCCCAGCATGTTGAGCGCCGCTTCATTGGCGCCGCCATGCGCCGGGCCCCACAGGCAGGCAATGCCAGCGGCGATGCACGCAAACGGGTTGGCGCCCGAAGAGCCGGCGAGGCGAACCGTGGAGGTCGAGGCGTTCTGCTCGTGATCGGCGTGCAGGATGAAGATGCGCTCCATGGCGCGCGCCAGCACCGGGTTGATCTTGTACTCCTCGCACGGCACGGCGAAGCACATATGCAGGAAGTTTGCCGCGAAACCGAGATCGTTCTTCGGGTAAATGAACGGCTGGCCGATATGATATTTATAGGCCATGGCCGCGATGGTCGGCATCTTGGCGATCAGCCGCATGGAAGCGACCATGCGCTGGTAGGGGTCAGAGATGTCGGTGGAGTCGTGATAGAAGGCCGACAGCGCGCCGACCACGCCGCACATCACCGCCATCGGGTGCGCGTCGCGACGGAAGCCGGTGAAGAAGCGCGACATCTGCTCGTGCACCATTGTGTGGCGTGTCACGCGGTAATCGAAATCGTCCTTCTGCGCCTTGGTGGGCAGTTCGCCGTAGAGCAGCAGGTAGCAGACTTCCAGGAAGTCGCCGTGTTCCGCCAACTGGTCGATCGGGTAGCCGCGATGCAGGAGAATGCCCGCATCGCCGTCGATGAAGGTGATCTCCGATTCGCAACTCGCGGTCGAGGTGAAGCCGGGATCGTAGGTGAAGGCGCCGGTTGTGCTGTAAAGCGTGGCAATGTCGATGACGTCGGGGCCGACGGAGCCACTTCGCACCTTGAACTCATGAGTCTTGCCGCCGAGCTCCAACTTGGCCGTGGCCTCCTGGGTCTTGCCGCCAAATTCCAGTTTTGTCGCAGCTTCGGTCATTGCAAACTCCTTCTCGTTTCATCATGCCGGCAAAGGCAAATTTCTGCGAAGCGACACGTCGAAATCACTGCAATGCGCGTATTCGCCACCGCATTTTAGGAGGTGCGTGCCAGATTGGGCCAAGGCCTAATGTTGCACTGCGAAACCCGCCTTTCAATGCCAATCTTTTTGGGCCAGTTTGCTCCTAATCGATTTGATCCGCTATGCGACCCAGGCTTTCCTCACGCCCCAGCACGGCCAGTACGTCGAACACGCCGGGCGAGGTGCTTTTGCCGGTCAGGGCGGCGCGCAAGGGCTGTGCCACGGCGCCCAGCTTGTGGCCTCCAGCCAGCGCATAGTCGCGGATCGCGGCCTCCGCAGCGGCAGCCGTCCAGTCCCCCGGAAGCGCATTCAAGGCTTCGTGGGCGCCGCGCAGGATCTTGCGGGAATCGTCGTTGAGCAGCAGCGCCGCCTTGTCGTCGACCGGCAGCGGCCGCTCCGCAAACAGGTAAGCGGCGCCATTGACGAGTTCTACCAGCGTCTTGGCGCGCTCCTTCAGGCCCGGAAGGGCCGCCAGCAATTGCGCCTTGTTATGCTCGTTGAGGCGCGCGGCCATCGCCGGGCCGCCCTCGAGATAGGGCAGGGCGGCGATGAAGATGTCGAACAGTTCGGCGTCGCTCATGCGGCGCATATGGACGCCGTTCAGCGCATCCAGCTTGGCGAAATCGAAACGGGCGGCGCCCTTGTTGACGTCGCCGATGTCGAACCAGGAGATCATGTCCTTGATCGACATGATCTCGTCGTCGCCATGGCTCCAGCCGAGGCGCGCCAGGTAATTGAGCAGCGCCTCCGGCAGATACCCCATGGCGCGATAGGCTTCGACGCCGAGCGCGCCATGGCGCTTCGACAGCTTGGCACCGTCGGCGCCGTGGATCAGCGGGATGTGCGACATCGATGGCACGTCCCAGCCCATGGCCTTGTAGATCACCGTCTGGCGGGCCGCATTGGTCAGGTGATCGTCGCCCCGAATGATATGCGTTACGCCCATGTCATGGTCGTCGACGACGACGGCGTGCATGTAGGTCGGGTTGCCGTCCGAACGCAGAATGATGAAATCGTCGAGATCCTTGTTGGGGAATCGCACCTCGCCCTGGACACGGTCGTGCACCACCGTCTCGCCCTCGGTTGGCGCCTTGATGCGGATTGCGCCCTTGACGCCGGGAGGCGCCTCGGACGGATCACGATCACGCCACTGGCCGTTGTAGCGTGGCGGCAGGCCCTTGGCACGCGCTGCCTCGCGCATCGCCTCCAGTTCGGCAGGCGTCTCGTAGCTGTAGTAGGCCTTGCCCAGGCGCACGAGTTCCTCGGCCACCTCGCGATGCCGCGGCGCGCGCTCGAATTGGGAGACAGCGTCGCCGTCCCAGCCAAGACCGAGCCAGGAGAGTCCGTCCAGGATGGCGGCCGTCGCCGCATCGGTCGAACGCTCGCGATCGGTGTCCTCGATGCGCAGCAGCATCGTACCGCCAGTGTGTTTGGCATAGAGCCAGTTGAACAGCGCCGTGCGGGCGCCGCCGATGTGCAGATAGCCGGTGGGCGAGGGGGCAAAACGGGTGACGACCTTGTCGGACATGAAATTCTTGGAAACCATCTGAAGCGGGGTTGGGTTGCGCGGACTTTCGCGCGTCGCGGGTTCATGTACCATAGGGCGACAGGGGTGCAAGGGGCAGACCCGATGGCTGGACGAGGCCGGGGCTCGGATCAGGGCGAGGACGCTGTTGCTGGCGTCAGCGAACGGTCCTTGTTTGCAACGCATCCGGCTATCCCGTTGCCATCACCTACGCCCCTCGTGCCCGCGCCGGGCACCCGGCCGCCGCAGGCGGATATCCCTGCACCAAGTCTATCGCCTGCCGCAGGCAGGATTGCGCGCGTGCGCCGGCAATTCGGCCTGACATCATTGCCTCGCCTGCGCCATGGCGTGGCCAAGGCGGCGGAACTGGAACTTGACCGGGGCATCGCCTTTCTGCTGGTGCCGGTCTGTCTGGCCGCCGGAGCGATCGGCTACTATTCGCTGGCGGCGGAGCCTGATTTTGCCAAGCCTGTAGCGGTCGTCGTGCTGACGGCGCTCTGTGCGCTTGCGTCGCGTTCCTGGCCAAAAACCCATCTGTGTTTCACGGCGATGCTGCTGTGCGCGCTGGGCCTGCTCGCGGCGAAGGTCGAAACATGGCGGGCCGGAACACGAATGCTGGGCTCGGAGATTTCGACTGAAGTGACGGGTCGCGTCGTCTCGCTCGATCGGATGGAGACCGGCCGCATCCGGCTGACCATTGACGTGACGTCCACCGCCCGGCCGAAACTGCGCTATGCGCCGGAAAGGGTCCGGCTTTCGGCACGCAAGATACCGCGGGAATTGACCGCCGGCTCGTTGATATCAGGCTATGCCAAACTCTTGCCGCCGACCGGTCCGGTGCGGCCGGACAGCTATGATTTCTCCTTCGACAGCTATTTCGCCGGCATCGGCGGCAGCGGGTTTTTTCTCGGCAATCCCAGGATTGTCACAGCCGAGGACGATGACATGCCGCTTTCGGCTCGCCTGTCCTCTGCGGTGGAAAATGCCCGCCAATCCATCGCTGGCCGCATCACAGGTATCGTCGGCGGCGCCGAGGGCGAGATCGCAGCGGCACTGATCGTCGGCGTGCGCGCCGGCATTCCCGACGAAATCAACGAGGCGATGCGGCGAACCGGCATCTATCACATCATATCCATTTCCGGACTGCATATGGCGCTGGTCGCCGGCACGGTCATGGGTCTGCTGCGCGGCGCCTTCGCGCTGTTTCCAGATTTTTCCGCACGAAGGCCGGTGAAGAAATACGCGGCCGCCGCAGCGCTGTTCTCGATCGCTGCCTATCTCGTCATTTCGGGCATCGTCGTTGCCGCCGAACGCAGCTTCATCATGCTGGCGGTGATGCTGATCGCGGTTCTGTTCGATCGCGCGGCTCTGACCATGCGCAATCTGGCGATCTCGGCGGTCGCCGTTATCCTGGTCTCGCCGCATGAAGTGGTCGGACCGAGTTTCCAGATGTCGTTCGCCGCGACCGCTGCCCTGGTCGGCGCCTATGCCGGTTGGGCGGATTATCGCGCGAGGAAGATCAGAACGCCTCCGCCCAGACGAACACCGGCCGGTTTTCTCATGGGCAAACTCGTCGCGCTCACAGGAGGCGTGGCAATGACATCCATTATTGCCGGCAGCGCCACGGCGCTGTTTGCCATTTGGCATTTCCAGCGTGTATCGCCACTCAGCTTGTTCGCCAATCTGGCCGTCATGCCGATCGTTTCGGTCGTGATGTTCCTGGCCGTCGCCAGCGCGTTGCTCATGCCGTTCGGCTTGGATGCGCCATCCCTTTACCTGATGGGCAAGGGCCTGACGGCAATGATCGCCATATCGGCGTGGATATCGGAACGCTCTCCTGTCGATGCGGTCGGGCTGATTTCCCAGCAATCCGTGCTGCTGGTGACGGTCGCCCTGGTCATCGCGACGATGGCGACGACATGGCTGCGGCTCGCCGCACTCCCGTTCGCGCTTGCCGGCCTGTTGACTGTGTCGGATACGCGCACGCCCGATGTGCTGATCTCGGAAGATGCCCGGCTGGTCGCGGTGCCGATCGGCGGTGGCGAACTCGCGGTCAGCCGGGCACGCCCGAACGAATTCACCGTCGACAACTGGAAACGTGCATTGGTATCCGAAAGCATCGTCGTGCCGGAGGTGTTCAACAAGACAGACGGGCAGTTCGCCATTGCCGATGCCGTAAACCTGCCGCCGGGGGCACCGTTCTACTGCACCGACGGCGTCTGCCTCGCCAGGCACCCGTCCGGAGCGATTATCGCGCATGTCGAAGACCGCAAGGATACCTGGAAAGCCTGCGGTTTCGCCGACGTGATCGTCGTCAACGACGCGACTGGCTATGACGCCTGCCATAACCCGCTGGTTCTCGTCGTCACCAAACGGCAACTCGCTCGCAAAGGGAGTGCTGCGGTCTTCTTCGACCGCCAATCGGCGACTGGCCCACCAATCGTCAGCTTCGCCGTCGACAGGCCATACCGTCCCTGGCATGAACAGCGCAAATTCTCGCGCGAGGCGAGGGGCCTGCCGCCCTATAAAAAGCCTGACAATACCAGCGCGCCAGTGCCTGCTCAGTAGCGCCTGATCAGCCCGACGAGTTTGCCTTGCACCTTGACCCTGTCCGGCCCGAAAATGCGGGTCTCGTAGGCCGGGTTGGCGGCTTCAAGGGCAATCGAAGCTCCCTTGCGGCGGAACCGTTTCAGGGTCGCTTCCTCTTCGTCGACCAGCGCCACGACGATCTCGCCCGGGCTCGCTGTATCGGCGTTGCGGATGATGACCGTGTCGCCATCGAAGATCCCGGCCTCGATCATCGAGTCGCCCTTGACCTCCAGCGCATAGTGCTCGCCGCCCATGATCATGTCAGGCGGGACCGAGATGGAATGCGTCTGATGCTGGATGGCATCGATCGGCACACCGGCGGCGATACGGCCCATCACCGGGATCGAGACCGCGGGAACCGCATCGTCGTCATTGCCGGCCGCGGGCAAGCGCGACGGCGCCGGCTTGATCTGGCGACCAAGGTTGCCCTGACCGAGGCTGCCCTGGATGACACTTGGCGAAAATTTTTTTGCCGCGTTGAGGCCGGGCGCGATCGAATCCGGCAACCGCAGCACCTCCAGTGCGCGCGCCCTGTTGGGCAGTCTCCGAATAAAGCCACGTTCCTCCAGCGCCGTGATCAGGCGGTGGATCCCCGACTTGGAGGCAAGATCAAGAGCCTCTTTCATCTCGTCGAAGGAAGGCGGGATGCCGCTTTCCTTGAGCCGTTCATGAATGAACATCAGCAGTTCATGTTGCTTGCGCGTCAGCATGGCGGCCCCCAAGGCATTGAACGAAGGGTCTGAATCGGAATCGAAAAACAAACCCAGAACAAACACTATCTGTTCCAGTTGTGTTCCGCAACCGTTTAAAGTTTAGTGAATTTGTTAAGGGGTTCGAAATTTTTGCCGCCGGCAACAAACGGCAACCGACGCTTACCGACGATTTCTGCCCCGGACACACGCATTGAAATCGTTTTGGTTAATGGCCTGTGGCCCACCCCTTGTTGAGGTTTGGCTTCAGTCGTTTGAAAGGCGCACGGGGCGGATTTATGGAGTCGCCCAGTGTCATCCCAGCGGAACGAAACGAAACCAAAACGCCAACGTTCGCCAGCTCGCTTGGGGGATGGATCCGTGTGTAAGCGTCGGACGGCGCGGAAGCGCCGAAATCATCCGGAAACCGCTTTCAGGCTGCCGGCGCGTGCGGTGTAGTTGTTGGCGCTGCTGTCTTCGCTGTGAACATAGACGTGCAGCGTGTAGCCGATATGCGCCGTCATCAATGCCTTTGCCCGCTCGACATCACGATCGAGCGCCGCCTCCATGATCGCGGTGTGATGCTCGATCGCGATCGCCTCGCGCAGTGCGTCCATGGCCTCTCCATAGCCATGCTTGAGGCCGGCCGCTGCCCGCAAAGTCGGCGCCAGGCCGAGAAAACGATGATGTCGCCGCAGCTGATCCGCGATCGTCGAGCGGAATCGCAGCAGCCAGTTGGACGTCGCAGCACTCAGCAGCGCCGCGTGAAAGGCCTCGTGGCTTTCGTCCCATTGATCGACGGCCGCATCCGAGGGGTCGTCAACCGCGGTCTTGCAGCGAGAGAGCCGGTAATGAGCGGTGACAACGGCATCTTCCCATTGCCTGTCGCCTTTTTCCATCGATTCCAGGAACAGGGGCATCTCGACAACCATCCGCGCGCGCGCCAGGTCCTCGAGTTCGGCCCGCGACACGGGAGCGACGGCAAAGCCGCGATTGCTGATGGCAGTGACAAGGCGCTCGGCTTCAAGCCGAGACAATGCTTCACGCAGCGGCGTCCAGCCGACGCCATATGTGCCGCGCAGCGCACTCAACTTGAGCGGCGCACCCGGCATGAGGCGCGTCGTCAGAATATCGCGCCGCAGCAGCTGATAGGCCGCCTCCGTCTTTGTGGAACTATTCTGATCCTGCATCGCAGTCCGTCCATCGTCAGGCTCGGAAAATTATATATCATGGCGGTGCATGGCAAGAATTATATATAATGTTTGACATGGACCGGCGGACTGACCATGATCGCCTGATGTGCCGTCTTTAAGCGGCGCTAATCAAATCTGGGAGGAAATGATGTTGAAGTCGAAATGGCTGTCAGGATTGGCCCTGGCAGGCGCCTTGATGGTCAGCGCCGGCAGCGCCGCGGCTGATCAGATTCGTATCGGCATAGCCAATTTCGGAGAGCATCCTCAGTTGAATGCCGCCATAGCCGGTTTCAAGAAGGCGCTGACGGACAACGGCTTCGTCGAGGGCAAGGACGTCGTCTACACCGAGAGCCATACCAATTTCGACGCATCGCTTGTGCCGCAGATGATCGCCAAGCTGCAGGCGGAGCAGCCCAAGCTGATTTACACCATCACCACGCCAGTCTCGCAGATCGCCAAGAAGGCGCTCGCAGGATCCGACATTCCGATCGTCTTTGCCGCGGTCACCGATCCGGTCGCGGCCAAGCTGGTGCCGTCATGGGACTCCGGAGACGAAGGCATGACCGGCGCCAGCGATCTGCAGGATGTCGCCGCGGTGATGGCCTTCACCAAGAAGCTGCTGCCGAACGCCAAGCGCTTTGGCGTGCCCTACAATCCAGGCGAGGCCAATGACGTTGCCCTGATCGAAAAGATCAAGGCGGCGGCACCCGCGGCCGGCTTCGAGGTCGTGGAGGTCGGCATCGACAACGTCAATGACATCCAGCAACGCATCGCTTCGCTCGCCGGCAAGGCCGACGTGATCTACGGCCCGGCCTCGAACCTGATCCAGCCGGCGATCGCCGCTGTCTCCGCAGCCGCTCGTCAGGCTGGAATCCCGGTCGTCAACTCCGATGACAGCGCGGTCCGCAACGGCACCGTACCGGCAAGCTTCGCGGTCAACTACACGCAGGTTGGCGTCAATGCCGGCAACATCGCCGCCGAAATCCTTAAGGGCAAGGATCCGAAGACGATCGCGCCGTCGCGTCCAGCTTACAAGGACCACATGGCAACGATCTCCCGCAAGGCGATGGCCGCGTTCGGCATCGAGATACCCGCTTCGATGGCCGATTGCGGCTGCATCGTCGACTGACGTTGGGCTGCAGCGGTGACGGCGTCGGCGCCGTCACCCTTCAGTTGTGGGAGGAACGATGCTCGAGATCCGATCCGCGCGCAAAGTGTTCTACAAGGGCCAGGCCGACGAGAAGGTCGCGCTGGACGGCCTCAACCTGTCGTTGGCCACGGGCGAGTTCGGTATCGTCATCGGCTCCAATGGGGCCGGCAAGAGCAGCATGCTCAACGCCATTTCCGGAGCTCTCATCCTCGATTCCGGCAGGATCCTGATCAACGGCACCGATGTGACAAACATGCCGGTGCACAAGCGCGCGGCAAAATTGGCGCGCGTCTTCCAGGATCCGATGCGCGGCACAGCCGCCAGCATGACCGTGGCGGAGAACATGTTGTTGGCTGACCTTCGCGGCCACAAACGCGGCTTGCGGCAAGGGCTGAACGCCACCCGGCTTGCGTCCTACAAGGAGCGCTTGTCCATACTGGGTCTCGGCCTTGAAAACCGCCTGGACACACGCGTCGACCTGCTTTCGGGCGGGCAGAGGCAGTCGCTGTCGCTGATCATGGCGGTTGGCGGATCGCCGGACCTGCTGCTGCTCGACGAGCATACGGCAGCGCTCGACCCGCGCACGGCCGAAATCGTCATGCAGGCGACGGTGCGCGCCGTCAATGCGCTGAAACTGACCACGCTGATGGTGACCCACAATATGCAACATGCCGTCGACCATGGCAGCCGGGTGATCATGCTCGACGCGGGCCGGATCAGGCTGGAAGTCACCGGCGAGGAGAAATCGGCGGTCACGGTTGCAGATCTGATCGGCCATTTTTCCGTCAAGACCGATCGCATGTTGCTGGCGAGCTGATCACCATGAGCTTTATCCAGGACGTTCTGACGAGCTTCGTCGCGATCATCCCGGTCACACTGGCGCAGAGCCTGATCCTGGCCTTTGTCGTGCTCGGGATCATGATCCCGTTTCGCATGCTGAATTTTCCGGATCTGACCAGCGAGGGCGCCTTTCCGCTGGGCGGCTGCGTCTGTGGCGTGCTTCTTGCAGCCGGTGCATCGCCGCTGACAGCCATCGCGGTCGCCGTCGCAGCGGGCTTTGTGGCGGGTTGCTGTACCGCCTTCATCCATCTGCGCTTCCGCATCCACACGCTTCTTGCGGGTATCCTGATGATGACGATGCTCTACAGCATCAACCTGCGCATCATGGGCAAGTCCAATCTCTCCGTCTTCGGCTCGCCCACTGTGTTCGACTGGGTGCCGTTCGCGCGGCCTGGTTTTCCGGTCAGCAAGATCGTTGTTGCCGGCCTTCTCGCGCTCCTCGTCTTCCTCGCGCTCTACATGTTCTTCAGGACCGAGAAGGGGACCGCGGTGCGTGCGGTGGGCGCCAACCCGGACATGGCCGAGGCTCAAGGCATCAATGTCTGGGCGGCGACCATAGGCGGTGTCGGGCTGGCGAGCGCGTTTTCGGCGTCAAGCGGCGCGCTGATGGTGCAGTCGCAGGGATTTGCCGACGTCAATATGGGACTGGGGATTCTCATCAACGGGCTTGCCGCGCTGATGATCGGCGAGGCGGTTGTCGGCAAGCAGACGGTCTGGCGTCAGCTGCTGGCGCCTTTCGCCGGCGCGATCATCTACTACCAGTTGGTGTCGTTCTGCCTCGCCGCCGGCATGCCGCCGCCTGACCTGAAGCTTGCCACCGGCTTGTTCGTGCTCGCCATGCTGGCCTTGCCCAGCCTCAAGCGCAGCCGGGGATCCGCGCCGGCTCGCGAAGCCATTCGTGAATAAATTAGAGCGTGAACAAACCAGGGAATGTCTGAAATCATGCGTGCAACGCTCGATCTCGCAGCAGTCGAAGCCATGGATGCGGCGGATCCGCTGCGTGCCATGCGCGACCGGTTCATCTTGCCGGACGGGGTTATCTATCTCGACGGCAATTCGCTAGGCGCGGCGGCTCCCGCCGTCTTCAACGAGCTGCAGAAGGCCGCGACCCAGGAATGGGCGCAGGATCTGATCCGTGCCTGGAACACCGCCGGCTGGTTCGAAATGCCGGTCGCCCTTGGCGACCAGCTCGGACGCCTGATCGGCGCCGCGGCCGGCCAGACGGTGGTCTGCGATACGACCTCGATCAACATCTATAAGGTGCTGCATGCCGCGCTTGGCATGCGGCCGGACCGGTCGGTCATCGTCGCCGAAGGCGACAGTTTCCCAACCGACCTCTATATGGCCGAAGGTGTCGCATCGACACGGCCGGGTACGGTGCTGCGGCTCGAAGGGGTCGACGCGCCTGATATCGAGGATCTCATCGACGAACGCGTCGCCGTCATCCTGGTCAACCACGTCAATTACAAATCCGGGCAGTTGCGTGACATGGCCGCGCTGACGCGCAAGGCCCATCAGGCTGGCGCGCTGATCGTCTGGGATCTCTGCCACACAGCCGGGGCCTTACCGGTCGAACTCGACAGCGCGAACGCTGATTTCGCCGTCGGCTGTACCTACAAATATCTCAATGGCGGGCCGGGCGCGCCCGCCTTCATCTATGCCGCGAAGCGTCATCACAGTGAGGTCCACCAGCCGCTTAGCGGCTGGTGGGGTCATGCGAGGCCCTTCGCCTTCGAACAGGGCTATGCGGCCGGCACCGGCATCCGCCGGTTCTTGTGTGGTACGCAGCCTGTGCTTTCGATGCGGGCGCTGAAGGGGGCACTGGATCTTTGGGACGACGTCGACATGGCGGTGGTGCGCAAAAAGAGCATCGCGCTGACCGACCTGTTCATTGAGCTCGTCGAGACCAGATGCGACGCCTACGGCCTTGAGCTCGAAAGCCCGCGAGACGGCAACGCGCGCGGCAGCCAGGTATCGTTCATCCACCCGGAAGGCTATCAGGTAATGCGGGCCTTGATCGAGCGCGGCGTGATTGGCGATTTCCGCGCGCCGTCGACGATCCGCTTCGGCTTCACGCCGCTCTATGTCGGCTACAGGGACGTTTGGCAGGCGGTGGAGGTGCTGGAAGGCATCCTGCGCACCGGCGCCTGGCAGGAAGCGCGTTTCGCCGTCAAGACAGCCGTGACTTGAGTGGCTGTTGCCCGAAAGCGTTCAGCGGGCGACGACATTTACGAAGCAAAGGCGCTCGTCAGAGCCGGGTGCGGACGGTCCAGAGTTCCGGAAACAGGACGACCTCGAGCATTTTCTTAAGATAGGAGGCGCCTGACGTGCCGCCGGTGCCGCGCTTCATGCCGATGATACGTTCGACTGTGGTGACGTGGTTGAAGCGCCAGCGACGGAAATAGTCTTCGAAGTCGACCAGTTTCTCGGCCAGTTCATAGAACATCCAGTAGCGCTGCGGATCGCGGTAGACGGTCTGCCAGGCGACGAGGACTTCTTCGTTCTCGGTGCGGGTTTCACGCCAATTCGTGCGCCTGGCATCGGCACCAATGTCGAACCCGTTGCGCGCCAGAAGCAGCAGCGCTTCGTCGTAGAGTGATGGCTCGGCCAGGATCGCCTCCAGCTTTTGGCTGAGGTCCGGGCGGTGTTTGTGCGGGCCGAGCATTGCGAGGTTGCGGTTGCCGGCCATGAACTCGATGGCGCGGTATTGCCAGGACTGGAAGCCCGAGGATTGGCCGAGCGCATCGCGGAACTCGGTGTATTCGCTGGGCGTCATCGTGCGCAGCACGTCCCAGGCATTGTTCAACTGCTCGAAAATGCGCGCGACGCGCGACAGCATCTTGAAGCTCGGCTCAAGCCGGTCGGCACGGATGGAACGGATGGCGGCGCCGATCTCATGCAAAGCGAGCTTCATCCAGAGTTCCGAGGTCTGGTGCTGGATGATGAACAGCATCTCGTCATGCGCTGACGACAGCGGTGCCTGCGCGTCGAGGACTTTTTCCAGATGCAGATAGTCGCTGTAGGACATGCGCTCCTTGAACGACATCTGTGCGCCTTCGGACGCCGGATCGTAGGGCTCGCTCAATTGATTTTCTCCATGCGCAACCGGAAGCGCTGGATCTTGCCGGTCTGGGTCTTGGGCAGGGCGGCAATGAATTTCACCGAGCGCGGATATTTGTAGGGGGCGATGGTTGCCTTGACGTGGTCCTGCAGGCGCTTGATGGTCAATGCATCGGGCGCCACGCCTTGCACCAGCACGACATGCGCCTCGACGATCTGGCCGCGTTCTGGATCCTCGGCGCCGATGACCGCGCATTCGGCGACATCGGGATGCGCCAGCAGCGCCGCCTCGACCTCGGGCCCGGCGATGTTGTAGCCGGCGCTGACGATCATATCGTCGGAGCGCGCGGCGAAGTGGAAGAAGCCGTCCTCATCCTGGGTGAACGTGTCGCCGGTCAGGTTCCAGCGGTCGCGAACATAGTCCTTCTGCCTGTCATCGGCCATGTAGCGGCAGCCGGTCGGTCCGCGCACCGCCAGGCGTCCGGGTTGGCCACGCGGCACGTCGCGCATTTCGTCGTCGACAATGCGCGCTTCGTAGCCGACCACAGGCTTGCCTGTCGACGCGGGCTTCATGTCGTCAAAGCGGTTGGAGATGAAGATGTGCAGCATTTCGGTGGCGCCGATGCCGTCGAGGATCGGCTTGCCGGTTTTTTTCGTCCACTCTTCGAAGACCGGGGCCGGCAATGTCTCGCCGGCCGAAACGGCGACGCGCAGCGATGACAGGTCGGCGCCTTCATCCATCGCCTTCAGCATTGCGCGGTAGGCGGTCGGCGCGGTGAAGGAAATGGTCGCTTTGTAGGTCTCGATGATGTGGATCATGTTGGGCGGCGTCGCCTGTTCCAGCAGCGTGGCCGCGGCACCGAAGCGCAGGGGAAAGATGGCGAGCCCGCCAAGGCCAAAGGTGAAAGCGAGGGGCGGCGAGCCGACGAAGATGTCGTCGGGCGTTACCTGCAGGACCTCGCGGGCATAGGCGTCGGCGATGATCAGGAGGTCGCGGTGGAAATGCATCGTCGCCTTGGGCACGCCCGTGGTGCCCGAGGTGAAGCCGAGCAGCGCGACGTCGTCGCGGCCGGTATTGACAGCAGTGAAGGTGACAGGCTTGTCGAGGGCAGCGCGATCGAGTTCGGCATCATGGTTGGCGGTGCCGTCGAAGCCGATGACCTGTTTCAGGAACGTGCTGTCCTTGGCGCAGGCGGTCATCTCGTCCATCAGCCTGGTATCGCAAAGCGCGATGGTGATCTCCGCCTTGTCGACGATCTTGGTGAGTTCGCCGGCGCGTAGCATCGGCATGGTGTTGACGACCACGGCGCCGACCTTGGTGGCGGCCAGCCAGCAGGCGACCATTGCGGGGTTGTTGGCGGAGCGGATCAGCACCCGGTTGCCTGGCTTGACGCCGTAATTCTCGACCAATGCATGGGCGAGTCTGTTCGTCCAGTCGGACAATTCCTTGTAGGTGCGGCGGCGACCATTGCCGATCAGCGCGGTGTGGTCACCGAGAC
Source organism: Mesorhizobium sp. B2-4-12 (assembly GCF_006441575.1). Taxonomy (NCBI): domain Bacteria; kingdom Pseudomonadati; phylum Pseudomonadota; class Alphaproteobacteria; order Hyphomicrobiales; family Phyllobacteriaceae; genus Mesorhizobium; species Mesorhizobium sp. B2-4-12. The sequence goes on along the minus strand of NZ_VFVC01000002.1, from coordinate 123,037 downwards.
CTCTTTCGACCAGCCTGTCGGTCAATTCGACGCCGGCGTTGAGATGTTCGGGGTAGTCGAAGCCGTCGAGCAGGAAGTCCGGCCATTGATCCGGCGGCGGCAGATGATCACGTGTGAACGTATCGATATGCGCTGAAGGCCCAAGCATCTTGCCGCTATCCTGTCTGCTGCCTGGCCGGTGCGCGCGGCACCTGGCGAGGTGGTGGATATGAAGTTCCCGTCTTTCGCGAGAGGGCTTCGTGCAGCCAGCTACACCTGTTCGGCGGAAGGTGGACATCTGTAGGTTTAGACAGCACAGCAGACCTCCCATTGTCGGCTGTTGGTCCGGCAGGATCGCACCAGTCGGAATTTGTTTCAAGCCTAAAATGTTTTGCTCCGCGTTGACGTGTGCGGCCTAGGAAACGATGGGAAAATCGAGAAAAGTGTCTTGCCGGGTCGCCAGGGCGGCGCATAAGTCACTGGGCTTTGCGATGTCACTGAGCCGACGGTCCATATCGTCGCCGAACAGAGCCTGGAGAGCCGCCATGCCCCACGACCTTAATGGGCTGATGAAATTCCTCGACCGCGACGAGTGGCGCGGCTGCTTCGAAGAAGTGTTCGACGAACACTTCGGCCCGGTGCTGGAGGTCGGCGATGCGGAGTTTGAAGATCTTGCCGAAGTCATCGGCGACGACTGGGCTATGATACTGTGGGGCTGCGCCTTTGAGGATTTTCTGACGCAGGACTTCGACGTTGACGGGGGCAACATCGTCGACGAGTATCTCAAGCGCCGCGGCTGGAAGGAGGGCGCTCGGACAAAGACCTACATGAAGGCGTTGCGGACCTCGATCATGAGTCTTTACGAGGTGAGCGACATCGTGCCGGGAAAATCGCTTGTGGCGCGCGACCTAATTCGCGGCGGCGATCCGATCGTCGTCAGTGAAGGCACGGCTACCAAAGCGCTAAAACAGTGGGACAGGATCGCCGCCCGCATCGTGCCTGTTATGGGCAAGAACATCTTAGCCGGTGGACTTTTGTCCTTCACACCGCGGGCCACGGAAATGCTGCTCGACGGACTGCGGCGCACCTTCGGGAAAAGGGGCGCGAAGAAACTCCCCGCGATCAGGAGCGAAGATCTACAGGAGGTCGCCGCCATATTCACCTTGTCGTGGCTGTTCGACACGCTCGATCGGGCCATGAACAGGCCTTCGGTTCAAAACTCGGATGGCGACGACATCATGTTTCACGATGTCCAGTTTCCACTGGCACCCGGCGCAACCCAGAAAGACATCGCCGCGCGGTTGAATGCCATTCAGGGAATGGCACAGGAAAACCCGAAATTCTGGAACTGGCTAGAAGACGAGCCGACTGGCCGAGGGAAAAAGAAGCAAGGCGGCTCGCCTTCTCTTGATACCACCATGGACACTGGTTTGCGTGTTCTGGGCAATGTCGAGTTGAAGGGACGCTTCCTGCACCTTTCAACCAATTCCTCCAGGCGCGCGGACGAGGGGACCACCTTGCTTCGGCAGTTTCTCGGCGAAATGGTCGGCACGCCTCTGACCGAAATCGTCACCGTCGACCAGATGATCGCCGAGCGACGGACCCACGGTCGCAAGAAGGCTTCATCGAGCATTCCTTCGGAAATGGCCGAAGAAGTCGTCCACGAGTTCATGGACCGCCAATATCGTGAAACCCTCGATCAGCCGGTCAGTATGCTTGGCAATAAGACCCCACGCCAGGCCGCCAAAACACCGATGGGCCGCCAAAAGGTGGCCGAGTGGCTCAAATATCTTGAAAACCAGACGGCAAAGCGGCCGGATCCAACGGATCCCATGGCTACCTACAGCTTCCAATGGATGTGGCGAGAACTCGGCGTCCACGATCTACGTCAATAATCGCGCCGCACATCCTGTCCAGTGCTGGGTCGGGAACACCCTGCCGGTTTTTAGCTGCTGAAAGATGCCGATCTTGGGGAGGACACGAATGCTCGACCATCGCATTGCCGATTGGGACAATGCCTACGCCAACGGCGCGAACATTGCCGGCAGCGATCGCTGGCCGGTCGCCTGGGCGGAACCCGCGCAAGCGTTTCGTGACGCGATGTCGGCGCAAGGCCGCGCAAGGTTCGACATCGCCTATGGCGATCGACCGCGCAATCGGTTCGACCTTTTCCTTCCCGAGGCCGCTCCCAAGGGGCTCGTCGTGTTCATCCATGGAGGTTACTGGCTGGAGTCCGACAAGAGCACCTGGTCGCACCTCGCCAAGGGCGCGGTCAGCAGCGGCTTCGCCGTGGCGATGCCATCCTACACGTTGTGCCCGGACATACGCATCGCCGGCATCGTCGGCGAAATCGGTGCGGCAATCGGCAAGGCGGCGGCGATGGTCGAGGGGCCTCTGATGCTGTCCGGACATTCGGCCGGCGGGCATCTCGCCAGCCGCATGGTGACCACAACCACGCCTCTGGCTGGTGACGTGGCAAGACGCGTACGTCATGTCGTTTCGATCTCGGGCCTCCATGATTTGCGGCCGCTGATGCGCACCGGCATGAACGCAGCATTGGCAATCGATGAGGCCGAAGCCCTGGCCGAAAGCCCGGCACTGCTGCGTCCCATGGATGGTGTTCGCATCACCTGTTGGGCCGGCGGCGGCGAGCGTTCCGAATTCCTGCGCCAGAACGCGTTGCTGGCCAACATCTGGACTGGGCTCGGCGCCACTACCAGTGTCGTCGTCGAACCCGACCGGCATCATTACGACATTGTCGACGGCCTCGCCGATCCGGCGCATCCGCTGACGCGAGCCTTGATCTCGCAATAACCGAGATCATTTTCCATCTTGTTATCAGAGATCTATATGGCGGCTCTTCAGCGCAGCATCAGCACGCTGCAAGATTGTCCGGCAGCTGACGCAGGGGTAAACGGGGATCGCACGATCAGCCCATTGGCGTCAGCCAGCATCCTCAGCATCGAGGAGTCCTGGATGCTGAACGGCGTCGCCACCAGCCCGCCATCGTCCTCCCTGACCACCGCCCGAACGTAATCCTGGCGCAGATCATTGGCCGCCATTGCGGCGCCCAGCCGCGCCTGGCGTATGTCCTGACGATAGTCACGGCCGCCAAGCCTTGCCAGCAGCGGCTTCAGGAACAATTGCGAGCAGACCAGGCTTGCCACGGGGTTGCCGGGAAGGCCGACGCATCTTATCCCGCCGAGACGCCCGAACATCAGCGGCTTGCCGGGACGCATGGCGATCTTCCAGAAGCCGAGCGTCATGCCTTCGCCCATCAACACGTCATGGATCAGGTCGTGGTCGCCAACCGAGGCGCCGCCGAGAGTGACGATGACATCCGCGCCGGCCCCGACCGCTTTCCTGACCAGCGCGGCGATTGCGTCCTTGCGGTCGGCGGCTATGCCAAAATCGAGCGCGCGGGCGCCGACAGACTGAGCGGTGGCGGCGACGCCATAGGCGTTGGACGAGATGATCTGGTCCGGCCCGGGTTCGCTGCCGGGCCGCAACAACTCGTCCCCGGTAGCGATGATGGCGACCAGCGGCCGTTTCACCACGCTCACCCGGGGATGATTGGCCGATGCTGCCAGGGAAAGGGCTGCCGGATCCAGCATCCGTCCTTTTCCCAGAAGGACGTCGCCCCTGGAAAAGTCGAGGCCGATGCGGCGGATGTTGCGCCACTCGGCGGTGGGTTCGATCACTTCGATATCGCTACCGCCGAGATCCCGGACATTCTCCTGAATGACGATGGTGTCGGCGCCGTCAGGCAGCGGCGCCCCTGTGAAAATGCGCACCGCCTGCGCCTTGCCGACCGTGCCGTCGAAGCCACGTCCGGCCGGCGCCATGGCGATCACCGAGAGTTTCGACGGTACGGAGGCTACATCTTCGGCACGGACAGCATAGCCGTCCATCGCCGAAGCGTTGAAGGGCGGCTGGGTGCGCAGCGCCACGACGGGTTCCGCCAGCACGCGATCAGCCGCTTCGATCAGAGGCACGCTTTCACCGGCCAGCGGCACAGCGCCGTCCAGCAGGCGTTCCAGCGCCTCCACCACCGGAAGCAGCGCCATCAGGCACCTGCCTTGTAGTCGCCCGACTTGCCGCCGGACTTTTCGACCAGCCGGATGCCGGAGATGACCATCGCGCGATCCACCGCCTTGGCCATGTCGTAAATGGTCAGGCAGGCAACCGATGCGGCGGTCAATGCTTCCATCTCGACGCCGGTCTTGCCGGTGACGCGCGCCAATGCGGTGACCTTGAGGCCTGGCAGCGCGTGGTCCGGCTCAATGTCGACGGAAACCTTGGTCAACAGCAGCGGATGGCAGAGCGGGATCAGCTCATGTGTCTTTTTCGCCGCCATGATGCCGGCGAGGCGCGCGGTGCCGAGCACATCGCCTTTCTTGGCGTTGCCAGCGAGGATGGTCTTCAGCGTTTCGGGCTGCATCGAGACGAAACCCTCGGCGATCGCCGTGCGCGTCGTCTCGTCCTTGCCGCCGACATCGACCATGTTGGCCTCGCCATGCGCGCCGAGATGAGTGAGGGCAGGTGCCATCGTCAGACGGCCTCGGCCGGCGCCTTGCCCGTCAACAGCAGGCGCGTCGCCATGGCGACGTCCTGTTGGCGCATCAGGCTCTCACCGACGAGGAAGGTGCCGATGCCACTCTTCTGCATCCTGAGGCAATCATCATGAGTGAAGATCCCGCTTTCGCTGACCAGCAGGCGATCGGCAGGCACCATCGCGGCCAGCCGCTCCGAGGTTTCAAGGCTGGTCTCGAATGTTCTGAGATTGCGGTTGTTGATACCGATCAGCCGCGAAGACAGCTTTACCGCGCGCTCCGTCTCCGCCTCGTCATGCACCTCGATCAGCGCATCCATGCCGAGTTCGAACGCCGTCGCTTCAAGCTCGCTCGCCAGGGCATCGTCGACGCTGGCCATGATGATCAGGATGGCATCAGCGCCCCAGGCGCGGGCCTCAAAGACCTGATAGGGATCGAACAGGAAATCCTTGCGCAGTGCGGGCAGGGCGACTGCTGCTCTTGCCCTGGTGAGGAATTCCGGCGCGCCCTGGAAGGACGGCGCATCGGTCAACACCGAAAGACAGGCGGCACCGCCCTTCTCATAAGCCTTTGCCAACGCCGGTGGATCGAAATCGGCACGGATCAGCCCTTTGGAGGGGCTCGCTTTCTTGATTTCGGCGATCAGCGCGAAACCGCCCGATCCGCGCTTCGCCTCGAGAGCCGCAAGGAAGCCGCGTGGCGCATCCGTGTCCTTCGCCCGCGCCTTGACCTCGGTCAGCGGCAGGCGCGCCTTGGCGGCGGCGATCTCGTCGCGCTTGTAGGCCTCGATCTTGCGCAGAATGTCAGACACGGCTCACCCGTTCGAAATTTCGACCAAATGGTCGAGCACCTGCAGCGCCCGGCCGCTGTCGATGGCCTGCGCGGCCATCGCGATGCCGTCGCCAAGCGTCGTCGCCTTGCCGGCGATCACAAGTCCGGCGCCGGCATTCATCAACACCGTGTCGCGGTAGGCGCCGGCAACGCCGCCCAGCATATCGCGCAATGCCTTGGCATTGTAGGCGGCATCACCGCCGCGCAGCTCGTCCTTGGCATGGCGCTTCAGCCCAACCTCTTCCGGGGTCAGTGTGAAGCTGCGGATCTCGCCGCCAACCAGTTCGGCGACCTGGGTCTCGCCGGTTGTGGTGATCTCGTCATAGCCATCGCCATGCGCCACCCAGGCATGCTCGGTGCCCAGCGCCTTCAGCGTCTCGGCCACCGGCATGATCCATTCCGGCAGGAATACGCCGACCATCTGGCGCTTGACGCCCGCCGGATTGGAAAGCGGGCCGAGCAGGTTGAAGATGGTGCGGGTGCCAAGCTCGACCCGGGTCGGGCCGACATGCTTCATCGCCGGATGGTGCGCGGGCGCGAACATGAAGCCGACGCCCGCCTCCTGGATGCAGCGGCCGATGAATTCGGGCGAGAGATCGATCTTGACCCCGAGTGCGATCAGGACATCGGCCGCGCCAGTCAGCGACGACAGGCCGCGATTGCCGTGCTTGGCGACGGGAACGCCGCTGGCGGCGATGACGAACGCCGAGCCCGTTGAAATGTTGACACTGTGGGAATTGTCGCCGCCGGTGCCGACGATATCGATCGCGTCGGCGGGTGCCTCGACGCGGAGCATCTTGGCGCGCATCGTGGCGACAGCGCCCGAGATTTCGCTCACCGTTTCACCGCGCACGCGCAGCGCCATCAGGAAGCCGCCGATCTGCCCGGGGGTCGCGTCGCCCGACATGATGATGTCGAAGGCCTCACGCGCTTCCTCGAAGGAAAGTGCGGTGCCGGCCGCGACCTTGGCGATATGGGTTTTCAGCGCGCTCATCTTGTCGAGGCTTGGGCAACGGCGGCCTGGTCGACGCGGACGCCGTACTGCGTCTGCAACTGCGCCACCAACTGGTCGAGCAGATCGTCCGACATGCCGGAGGTGAAAGATTTTTGCGCATCCTCCGGCACCGAACTGGCATCGGCCCCGGCGGGTTCGAACACTTCGGCGACCTTGAACAGGATTTGCCCATCGCCGGTGGGCGAGGGGATCAATCCGGTGCCGCCTTCGCCGACGCCGAACATGACGGCAGCGCCCTCCTTGCCGAAATCGGCATCGTCGGCTTCGCGCTTCAGGCCGCGCTTGGTCTGCTTTTCCAGCTTGAGCTCACCGGCGATCACGTCGAGCGTCGCGCCGGCCTTGAGGCGCTTTTCGAGTTCGGCTGCCTTGGCGGCGAGCCGCTTGGTCGTCTCTGCCGCCGTCCAGTCGGCGACGACCTTCTGGCGGACCTCATCCAATGTGCGGTCGCGAGCCGGCGTGATCGAACCAACCTCATAGAAGATGAAGCCGTTGTCCGCCGTGGTCAGCGCTTCGTTTTCGGTGTTGGGTTCCGCGTCAAAGACCGCCTTGATCAGTGCCGGCGATTCCGGCAAGTCCTTGACGATGGAACCATCCGGCCTGAGGCCATTGCGATCGATGGCGTCGATGGTGACGTCCTTCAGTTTCAGCTTTGCGGCCGCAGCTGCCAGCGAACTGCCGGACGCGCGGGTGTCTTCATAGTTGTCGTGCACATCCAAAAGGATGCGGCTTGCCTCACCCAGCGCCAGATCCTTGCGGATCTGGTCCGACACTTCGGCCAGCGGCTTCACCACCTCGGGCTTGATCTCGGTGACGCGCAACAGCACTGGACCGAAGGCACCCTGGACGACCTGGCTGACTTCGTTGGCGTTGAGCGCGAAGGCGGCATCGGCAACCGCCTTGTCGGCGATCTTGTCCTTGGCGAGTGTGCCAAGCAGTGTGTCGGCGGGGGTCTTGCCTTCGGCGGTCACCAGCTTTTCGAAAGTGGCGCCTGCCTTGAGCGAATCGAGCGCCGCCTTGGCAGCGTCCGGTGTCTTGAACACAAGCTGCTCGATGGTGCGCATTTCGGGCGTGGTGTAGCGCGCCTTGTTCTTGTTATAGTCGTCGCTCACCTGTTGGTCGGTGACCGCGGTCGGATCCATGATGTCCGCCGGCTCGAGCCGGACATAGGAGAATTTGCGGTATTCGGGTGCGGCGTAGGTTTTCTTGTTGGCCTCGAAATAGGCCTGAAGCACGCTATCGCTCGGCGTCTCTATGGGTTGGACGAGTGTCTTCGGCAATGTCAGGTAATCGACAGTGCGGTCCTCGCCGCGGTAGAGTGCCACCGCCTTGAGGAAAGTGTCCGGCGCCTTGAGGCCGTCCGAGACCGCTTCGACGATCTGCTGACGCACCGCGACCTGGGCGCGGTTCTTCAGATAGTCCTCGGGCCGCATCCCGACCTCGCGCAACAGGTACTCGAACGTCCTCCTGTCGAACTGGCCGCTCGGGCCCTTGAACGCAGGGTCTTCGCGCGTTAGCTCGGCCAGCCTGTCCTTGGACAAGCCCAGACCCAGCTTGCGCGCCTGTTCGTCGAGAACGGCACCGGAAACCAGCTGCGACAGCACCGTGTTGTCGATGCCAAGCGCCTTTGCCTGTTCGTGGGTGAGGCGCTGGCCGAACTGCTGCGACATGACGGCGAGCTGGCGATCATAGGCAAGGCGATATTCGTTGATCGACACCTTGGTGCCACCCGCCGTTATGACCGAATCGTGGCCCGCAAAGCCGCCCATCAGCCGCCCGGAAATGCCCCAGGCGGCGAAACTCACCACCAGCAGCGAAAGCAGTGACTTCGCGACCCAGGTACCCGCCGCGCTTCTCAATGTACCAAGCATGGTTACTTCCGATTTATGCGCATTTTCGGATGCGCCGAGTCTGAAACAAGCGCAATAGCGCCCTTCCGGCCCACTGTCGATTGCTTTGTGGCTTGATTTTGGTAGTGAGGGCCAGAGCCCGATATCGCCCCGGAGAAGCAGACCATGACACCAGGAATTCGCCCGTTCGTCGCCGGCAACTGGAAAATGAACGGCACCAGCGCCTCGCTGAACGAACTCAGGATGATCGGCAATGGGTTCATGAGCGGGCTCGACGCGGAAACCGAGGCACTGATCTGCGTTCCCGCGACGCTGCTTTCCCATGCCGCGGAGATTCTGTCGCGCACGCCGGTCCATGCCGGTGGTGAGGATTGCCACCCCAAGGAAAGCGGCGCCTACACCGGCTGCATCTCGGCGGAGATGCTGAAGGACGCGGGCGCGAGCCATGTCATCGTCGGCCATTCCGAGCGCCGCGAGCAATGCGGCGAGGACGATGCGACTGTCCAGGCCAAGGCCGCCGCCGCATGGCGTGCCGGGCTCGTGGCGATCGTTTGCGTCGGCGAGACGCGGCAGGAGCGCGAGGCCGGAGCCGCGCTGGAGGTGCTGTCGCGCCAGGTCGCCGGCTCGGTGCCGCCAAGCGCCACGCCATCCAACACCGTCATTGCTTATGAGCCGGTATGGGCGATCGGCACCGGCCTGACGCCAACCGCGGCCGACGTGGCCGAAGCGCATGCGCATATCCGCGAAAGGCTGTCGGAAAAACTCGGCGCCGCCGCTGCCAGGATACGCATTCTTTATGGCGGCTCGGTCAAGCCGTCGAATGCCGTGGAGTTGCTTGGCGTCCGGAATGTCGATGGCGCGCTGGTTGGCGGCGCCAGCCTGAAAGCTGCCGATTTCCTCGGTATCGCGGAAGCGTATCGCAGCATTTCAGGATGAATCCACGACGATGGACGGGTCGCGGCGCGTCCAAATTCGTTGCAAAGGACGCGTTGCTTCCCATATTCCGGCCACGGGCTTGGAAATGCCGTGAAAGCATTGTATTGAGCCGCCTCCAATTCACCGGTCGTGTCCGCGGCCGGGCAGGGCCTTGCCAGGATAAACTATGCAAACCGTACTGATCGTCATCCATCTCATGGTCGTGCTCGCCCTTGTCGGCGTGGTGCTGCTGCAACGCTCTGAAGGCGGCGGCCTTGGTATTGGTGGCGGATCGGGCTTCATGACGGCGCGCGGTGCCGCCAATGCGTTGACACGAGCGACGGCGATCCTGGCGGCCGCTTTCTTTGTGACGTCGCTGACATTGTCGATCATTGCCCGCTATGGCGAGAAGCCGATCGACATTCTCGATCGGGCTCCCGCGACCTCGGACAGCGCCGGCAAGGGCGTGCTCAACCAATTGCCCGGCACGACGACCCCGGCGCCCGCCGGCACTGCCACGCCGACGCCGCCATCCGGCAATGACGCCGCCACGAAGCCTCCGGCAACAACACCGGCCACCGCGCCCGCCGCCGGCTCGACGTCGCCGGCGACGAACGGCGCCACCAACACCGCGCCGGCGGCACCGCAGGTCCCGAACCAGTAGCCTTCACTTCTCCCAAACCGCGACCTGTTGTCGTTTGAACACAGTCGCGGCAAATGCTGCGCGATCACGAAGATTCGACGCGCAGCAGCGAGGTCTCGCGCTTGAGACCGCCGAGCTTATTCGACTATAGATTGCACGCGGCATTTTCGGTGTCCTTGGGGGACGCCGGGCGACGCCGTGGGCAACAAGCATTGAACGATCGGATCTTCGCCATGCAGCTTCGCAGCTTCATTCTCCTGGGACTTTGCGCCGTACTTGGCCTCAGTTCCCCGGCCTTCGCCGGCGTACCGGCCAATCTGGCCGCCAATCAGTCGGTCGAGAAAACCGACGCCATCAACGTCGCAGTCAAGAGCGATGCGGCGCAGTTGAGGCTTCTCAAGAAGAAGAAAAACCCGACGCCGGCCGATCTCGCCCAGATCGAGAAGATCGAGGCCAAGATCGCCGCCGACAAGGAAGATGCCAAGGCCAAGGCGCTGGAAGCCAGGAAGCTGGCGATGCGCGAGGCGGCAAAAGCAAAGGCCGAGGCGGAACGGCAGGCCTTCCTGGCCAACAAGGGCAAGAGTGCCCCGGCGACCGACGTGGCCGAGGCCAAGCCCGCCAAGAAGACTACCAAGATCATCGAACCGGTGACGTCGATCGAGCCGATCCAGTCGGCCGAACCGATACCAGCCGAGGTGATGAACGTCGCGCTGACCGGCAACAATGGCGAGCTGCGCAGCGAGACGCCCGGCCAGAAGCAGAACACTGGCGGTGGCGGCCTGTTCGCAGGCCTGTTCGGCGGCACCTCTTCCGGATCGTCGATAAGCTATCTGCCCGAGACGCGCGCGCTTGACTCGGCCCTTGCCAAGCGAGACGCCAAGAAGCCGTTCAAGGTGAAACCGGAATTCGTGCCGCAGGACGTGGAGTTCACCGGTTACGAAGCAGGCACCATCGTCATCGACACCAGCGCCCGCCGTCTCTATCTCGTCGAATCGTCGTCCACCGCCCGTCGCTATGCGATCGCGGTCGGCCGTGAAGGCCTGCAGTTCAAGGGCACGGTCGCGGTCGGGGACAAGCAGGAATGGCCGCGCTGGATCCCGACGCTCGACATGCAGAAGCGCGAGCCCCAGCATTACGGCCAGTACAAGGACGGCATGCCTGGAGGCGGTCAGAACCCGCTCGGCGCGCGCGCCATCTACCTCTATGACGGCAAGAAGGACACGCATCTGCGCATCCACGGAACTATCGCGCCGCAGTCGATCGGAACCAGTGCCTCCAATGGCTGTTTCCGGATGATGAACGAGCACGTCATGGATCTCTACAGCCGCGTCAGAATCGGCACCAAAGTCGTCATCATCTGACGTTTCCACCATCATGCCGAAAGGGCCGGTTCAGCCGGCCCTTTTGTTTTGCCTCCTCCCCGGCGCCTTCTTGAGAAAAATCCTTCGCGGCGGTTTTTCCTCTGGCGGAATCAATCAGGCCGCGTTAAGCGATGAATCCCATGGCGCGATATGTATTCATCACAGGCGGCGTGGTTTCCTCACTTGGAAAAGGCATAGCCGCGGCGGCCCTTGGGGCTCTCCTGCAGGCGCGAGGCTATCGCGCACGCATCAAAAAACTCGACCCTTACCTCAATGTCGACCCCGGCACGATGTCGCCGTATCAGCATGGCGAGGTGTTCGTCACCGATGACGGCGCCGAAACCGATCTCGATCTTGGCCACTACGAGCGCTTCACCGGCCGCTCGGCCAATCAACAGGACAACATCACCACCGGCCGCATCTACAAGAACATCATCGAGCGCGAGCGGCGCGGCGACTATCTCGGCGCCACGGTGCAGGTCATTCCGCACGTTACCGACGAGATCAAGAATTTCGTCCTCAACGGCAATGACGACTATGATTTCGTGCTGTGCGAGATCGGCGGCACGGTCGGCGACATCGAGGCGATGCCTTTCCTCGAGGCCATCCGCCAGCTCGGCAATGATCTGCCGCGCAACAACGCCGTCTATGTGCATCTGACATTGATGCCCTACATCCCGACGGCCGGTGAGCTGAAAACCAAGCCGACTCAACATTCAGTCAAGGAATTGCGCGGCATCGGCATCGCGCCCGATATTCTTTTGGTGCGCGCAGATCGCGCCATTCCCAAGGAAGAGCGTAGAAAGCTCTCGCTGTTCTGTAACGTCCGGGAAAGCGCGGTCATCCAGGCGCTCGACGTGCCGCATATCTACGACGTGCCGATGGCCTACCACAAGGAAGGGCTTGATTCGGAAGTGCTGGCGGCCTTCGGTATCGACCCGGCGCCGAAGCCGCGCATGGAGCCCTGGCAGAAAGTGTCGGACCGGATCCACAATCCGGAAGGCGAGGTGACCATCGCCATCGTCGGCAAATATACCGGCCTCAAGGATGCCTACAAATCGCTGATCGAGGCACTTTCGCATGGCGGGCTGGCCAATCATGTCAAGGTCAAGCTCGACTGGATCGAATCGGAGATCTTCGAAAAGGAGGATCCGACGCCGTGGCTGGAAAAGGTGCACGGTATCCTGGTTCCCGGCGGCTTTGGGGAGCGTGGCTCCGAAGGCAAGATTCTGGCGGCGAAGTTCGCGCGCGAGCGCAAGGTGCCGTATTTCGGCATCTGTTTCGGCATGCAGATGGCCTGCATCGAGGCGGCGCGCTCGCTGGCCGGCGTCGAAGACGCGTCCTCGACCGAATTCGGCCCGACCAGGGAGCCGGTCGTCGGGCTGATGACCGAATGGCTGAAGGGCAACATGCTGGAGAAGCGGCGGGAAACCGGCGATCTTGGTGGCACGATGCGGCTCGGCGCCTATCAGGCTGATCTCGCCAAGGGATCCAAGATTGCCGATATCTATGGCGACACACAGATTTCCGAGCGCCACCGTCACCGCTACGAGGTCAACATCGACTACAAGCAGCGGCTCGAGGATTGCGGCCTGGTGTTTGCCGGCATGTCGCCCGACGGCGTGTTGCCGGAAACGGTCGAATACCCTGACCATCCCTGGTTCATCGGCGTGCAGTATCACCCCGAGCTGAAGAGCCGGCCGCTCGATCCGCACCCGCTTTTCGCCAGCTTCATCGAGGCGGCGGTGGAACAGTCGCGCCTGGTTTGAGCGATAGGCCGGAGGATCTGGCCATGCAAACTTATGTCACGCTGCTCTACAGCATTGGCCTCGGCGAGGGGCGGCGCCTTGTCATGTCCGATCTAAGGGCAATGGCGGAGGACCTGGGCCTCAAGAATGCCCGGACGCTGATTGCGACCGGCAATCTGGTCTTCGAAGCGCGGGCATACAAGATTTCCAGTTTAGAGCAGCGGCTGGAAACAGCCTTCGAAAAGACCTTTGGCCGCCATGTCGATATCATCGTGCGCGGCGCGAAGGACTGGCTAAAGCTTGCTGCCGGCAATCCATTCGCCGATCAGTCCGTAGATGCTGGCGACCAGGTGGCGGTGCGGGTGATGCGGGAGCCGGTGCCCCGGACGCTGCCGCGGCGCTGCAGGCCTATGCCGCCGCAGATGAGAAGGTGCTCTATGTCGGCGGCGACATCTGGGTGGTCTTTTCGCGCGAGCGACCAAGCTCGCGGCTGCTTGCGGCGACCAACCACAAGCGTCTCGGCATAGGCACGTCGCGCAACTGGAACACGGTGTGCAAGCTGGCCGAGATGGTCGCAGATAAGGGAGTAGGGCAGTAAGGCAATAAGGCAATAAGGGGTAGGGACGGTACTGCCCTACTGCCCTACTGCCCTACTGCCCTACTGCCTCATTCCCCTATTCAAGCTTTCGCCATTCTGGCCCCCGCACCCACTGCGGCGGTGCGCAGCACATAATAGATGATGCCGGCGATGGCGACGCCGAAGAACCAGCCATAGACGCCCCACCAGGACGGAAGCCAATTGGTGAAATTCGGCAGGATCGACGAGAAGACCGCGCCGATGCCGGCGGCGATGAAGGCATTGACGTGCCATCCACCTTGGAAGCGGAACTCGCCGTCCTCGCGATAAAGCGCCTCGACATCGACCTCGCCCTTCCGGATGAGGTAGTAGTCGACCATCATGACGCCGAAGATCGGCCCCATCGTCGCGCCGATGATGTTGACGAAGGACGCGGCGCTGCCTTCCCACGGGGCGAAGGGATAGAGCACAAGCGCGATGATAGCCGCGATGTAGCCGCCCTTCTTGAAATCGATCCGACGTGGGAAGACGTTGGAGAAGTCGAATGCCGGCGAGACGAAGTTCGCCACGACGTTGATGCCGAGCGTCGCGACGGCGAAGGTCAAGGCGGCGAGCGCGGCCAGGAACCAGCTGTCGAACTTGGCCGAGATCTGGTCAGGGTGCAGCAGCACTTCATGATAGACGTCATAGGCGGCGATGGTGGTGACGCCGGCGACCAGCGAGAACAGGATCAGGTTGATCGGCAGGCCCCAGATGTTGCCCTTGCGCAGTGACGCCTTGTCCGGCGCGTAGCGGGCGAAATCGCAGAAGTTGAGATAGAGCGCCGAGAAATAGGTCACCCAGATGGCGGCCACCGCGAACAGCGAGGTCCATGAACCCGGTTCGCCCGGCACGCCCGCGTCCTTGGTCTTTTCCTTCAGCACGTCCATCGGGATGTCGCTGGTGAAAGCGAAGGTACCGGATTTGACGCAGAGATAGACTGCCAGGATCAGCATCATCACCCAGACGGCAGGCCCGGCCCAGTCCTGGAAGCGGCGCACCGTTTCCATGCCCTTCTGGATGATCAGCAGTTGCAGCGCCCAGATGACCACGAAGCAGATCACCTCCAGGCCTGAATGGCCGAGGAAATGCGTACTGGCGTTGAAATCGGCGAACCATTGCGAGCGGATCAGCAGGGCGACGATCGCGCCGGAGGCGGCCGCCGTTTGCGCGCCGTACCAGAAGCAGGCGACGATAGCGCGTACCAGCGCCGGTATGTTGGCGCCCCAGATACCGAAGGAAGCGCGGGCAAGAACGGGGTAGGGCACGCCCGTCTTCACGCCCGCATAGCCGACCATGTTCATCAGCGCGTAGATGATCAGCGAGCCGATGCCGATTGCGATAATGAAGTTGACGAAGCCGCCGCAGAACAGAAACAGGCTGGCGGCGAGATAGTAGCCCCAGAGGCTATGAACGTCCGACGTCCAGACGTTGAAGATCGAAAACGGTCCCCAATTGCGGATTTTCGCGGGAGCGAGATCCTCGTTGTATAGGTCAGGCGATGCACCTTGTATTGTCATTGCAACGTCCCCTTTTGCCAAAACGCGCCCTCACGCGTTGACCGCAGAGATTAAGCCTGACGTCAGGGAACCGGCAAGCAATCCATTTGTCGGCTTTGGCCTTAAAGATATTCAATGCGAACCGCGATTATCGTGGGACCGCAATGGTGGGCCGCTGCCGAATCCCCGGTCGGGTGATTCGAATTTCGGCAACGGCGATGCTGTCCAGGCGATGCCCGATCGCAGCGGGAGCACTGCCGTTCGGGCGGCTGGAGGTAAAGGAATATCGGCCCGGCCACAAAGTGGCTTGTCATATCCCGACGATGTAGCCAGCTTCTTCGGTGGCCGCTTTCGACCGGCGGATTTTTTTAAGATTTTACCTTCTGCGTGGAACCAACCGCCAGATGCCGCGTTTCATTGGGTTCGATCGCACGCAATGCGATCGACCGGGAGGAAACTATGGACTACCTGCATTTCTTTTCGCCCGTGCGGATATCGCGCGGGCAGGGACACCCTGTAGAAGAAGTAGATAGTGTCGCCGAAGCGATGGTTTTCCTGCGCAAATGGCCAGCGGGAAGACGTGGGCCTGTGTATCAGTGTGCGCTGAACTGCTGCTCGGCTGCCCTGTCGGGCCAGATGTCGGCCGAAGAAGCAAGGAAAGCGTTCACTGGCTTTGCCCGGATCACGCGGCTTCTCGATGATGACATGGCGATGCCGATAGGCAGCGACAGTATGGCAAGCGTACACGCGCTACGGCGCTAGGTGCCCGCGCCCCTTTGGTGGGTCGCGCCCGTTGCGGGCGCGACGTTGCCGCGTTTGACCCTCAGGGCAGGTCGGCGGGTGCCGAGCCACTTGACCGGGAGTTAATCGGGCCTGCTAACCAGAGCCGGCATATGCGGTGGCAGCATCGCTCCGGTGCCTGCCAATCTGAACACGATCGCACGAGTTCTCACTGAAGTAGCCATTCATTGTGATGACGAGGCGTCAGCGGCCCGGTCGCCGCGTTGGGCGCCGCGTTGCAAGTGTATGCTTGCGGGTGCCATCTCGATCGACGCACTTTAACTCTTTGTCTTGTGCGCCATTACGTCATCTTTCCCTGAACGCCTCCGAAGCGACCTTGGCGAGCGGGGAGAGCAAGTAATCGATGACGCGGCGGCTGTCGGTTTTGATTTCCACGGTCACCGTCATGCCCGAAGCCAGAGGGATCATCCCCCCGTTTATGTTGATAGCCTGTTCCTGAAGCGCGATGGTGACCGGGAAGACGAAGTTCTGGGGCTGACCGGCCTGGCCGGCGGGCGCGGCGCCGGCCGTATTGGCGGCGGCTGCGGCGTTGGCGAAGCCACGCTTGGCCTCCTGCTCCTCGACCGCCGCGGAGGCGACGCGCGTGACCGTGCCGTGCAACACGCCGAAACGGGTGAAGGGGAAGGCGTCGACCTTGATGACCGCGCTCTGGCCGGGCTTGATGAAGCCGATGTCGAGGTTGGCGACGAGCGCCTCAACCTGAAGCGCCCGCGCCGTCGGCGCGACGACCAGGAGCTGCTGCCCGGTGGTCACGACTTGACCGACCGTGGTGACCGCGATCTCCTGTGCGATGCCGTCGATCGGCGAATAGAGCTTGGTATGCGCGAGGCGTGCGCTCGCCTTGATGACGGCCTGTTCGGCTTCGTCCGCTTTGCGCTCGGCGTCGGCGAGTTTGTTCTCGTTGTCGGCTGCGAATTGCGAGAGTGTCACAATCTTCTCGCTCGCGAGCTCTTTCAGCGCGGCATCGGTTTCGATCAGTTGCCCCTGATCCGAGGCGAGCGACGATTGTGATTTTTCCAGCTGCTCCGTTGAGTCGTAGAGATTGACCTTGCTGCCGACCTGGCGATCGAGCGCCTCCTGACGGGTGCCGACAAGCTTTGTCAGCGTTTCGATTAACTTGTTCTGGTAGGCGATGCTCATCCCGAGGCGCTGACGCGTCGCTTCCTTCTGCAGGCTCTGCTTGTCGAGGCTCTGCAAGGCGCCGATGAGCTGGTTGATGTCTGCCGTCAGCACTGAAGCCTCCCGCAGGCGTATCGCCTCCGGCAACTCGGTTCCCCACACGATTTGCGGCTGGGGGTCGGCCGCGGCTTGCGCCAGCTGCGCGACAATGACCTCGCCGGCGTTCGCCTCGTCTGACTTCGCAGGGCCGTCCAGGACGGCGCGCGCCGTCACGATGGCGAGGCGCCGTCGCGCGCTTTCGGCGAGGTTCGCATTAAGCGCGTCCCGCTGCGCGTTTTTCTCAGCCGCAGGTTCCGCGGGATCCATCTCCAAGAGTAAATCTCCCGCCCTCACGGGCTGTCCGTTCTCGACGCGTATTGCGGCGATCTTACCTGGATCGAGCGGTTGAACCACCTTGGCATGGCCGGCCGTGTCGATTTTGCCGGGCGCCACGGCGTGCACGTCGAGCCGCCCGTAGAACGACCAGGCGAGCGCGGCCGCGAAGAAGGCGCAAATCGTCAGCATCGTCACGACGGGCAGCGGCGGTGCCGGCGTTTCCAGGATCTCGATCGCCGCCGGCAGGAATTCGCGATCGCGGCCGGAGATGACCGCAGGTCGGGCGGCCGGCTGTGGCGATGCGGGAGGGGGCGGCTCGGTTCTCTGGTTCATGCCCCGCCCCTCGCCTGATCCGACTGCAGCGCCCAGAGCCGGGCGTAGAGGCCGCCTTTGCGCGCGAGGAGTTCCTCGTGGCTTCCGATTTCGACGATCGCGCCCCTTTCCATTCCGACGATGCGCGTGCATGGGCGCACCGCCGCCAAGCGATGGGCGATGATCAGCACCGTGCGGCCGCGCACGATCGCGCGCATGTTCTCCTGGACGATGCGCTCGCTCTCGTAGTCCAGCGCCGAGGTCGCTTCGTCGAAGATAAGGATGCGCGGATTGGTGGCGAGAGCGCGGGCGATGGCGATGCGTTGGCGCTGCCCCCCGGAGAGATTGGCGCCGCGCTCCTCGATAATCGTGTCGTAGCCCTGCGGCATCTGGGCGATGAACTCGTCGGCGCCGGCGAGCCTGGCCGCCTCAATAACCCACGCCCGCGCCACGGCGGGATCGCCGAGCGCGATGTTTTCGTGAATTGACCGGTTGAACAGGATGTTCTCCTGCAACACGACTCCGATCTGGCGGCGAAGCCAACCCGGATCGAGTTGGGCGATGTCGATGCCGTCGAGCATGATCTGGCCTGCCTGCGGCGAATAGAGCCGTTGCACCACCTTGACCAGCGTCGACTTGCCGGAGCCCGACGCCCCGACAAAGCCGATGACTTCGCCCGGGGCGATCGACAGCGTGACATTGCGCAGCGCCTCGGCCGCGTCGGGCCGATAGCGAAGCGACACGCCGCGCAGGTCGATCCCGCCCCTCGGCGGCGGCAGCGTCAGCAGGTTCTGAGGCATCGGTTCTGGCGGCGTGTTCAGGATGTCGCCGAGCCGCGCCACCGAAACCTGCACCTGCTGGAAGTCCTGCCAGAGCTGAGCGAGGCGAAGAATCGGGGCAACGACCTGGGAGGCGATCATGTTGAACGCGATCAGTTCGCCGACCGTCATCGCGCCGTTGATCACCGCCTGTGCGCCGAAGAGCAGGATCAGCGCCGTCGTCACCTTGCTGACATACTGGATGAGGTTCTGTCCGAGCGCGCCGGTGATACCGGCGTCGAACGAGGTGCGGACATAGGACGCGAGCCGCTCTTCCCATTGCGCCTGCATCATCGGCTCGACGCTCGCCGCCTTCAGCGTCGGCGCTCCGACAATCGATTCGACAAGAAACTGCTGCGACCGCGCGCCGCGGTTGAACTTTTCATTGATCTGCTCGCGAAGAATCGGGCGGATCAGCACCGCAATCAGGAGATAGACGGGGATCGTCCCGAGCACCACCAGCGTCAGTGTGGGCGAATAGATGAACATCACGACGAAGAAGACCAGCGTGAAGACGAGATCGAGCAGCGAGGTCAGGCCCTGTCCGGTCAGGAAGCCGCGGATCGTCTCGAGTTCGCGCACGCGCGCCACCGTCTGGCCGGTCGCGCGCGTCTCGAAATAGGCGAGCGGCAGGCGGAAGAGGTGATGGAACAGGCGCCGGCCGAGCTCGACATCCATTCGGTTCGTTGTATGGCTCAGCGTATAAGCGCGCAGGAATTGCAGGACCGACTCGAACAGTCCCAGCGTCACCAAGCCGACGATCAGCACCGTCAGGGTGGACACCCCCTTATGCACCAGCACCTTGTCGACGATGAGCTGGAAGAACACCGGCGTGATAAGCGCGAACAGCTGCACGAAGAGCGATGCGATCACGACCTGGGCGAGAGGCCGCCGGTAACGCAGGATCGAGGGCAGGAACCAGCGGAATCCGAAAGTTCTGGGATCGGTTCCCGCGCCGCCAAGGCGGCGCGTGACCAGAACCACTTCGCCGGACGACAGCGCGGCAATGTCCTCGATCGGCAATTCCCGGGCAATGCGGACGATCGGATCGAGCAGCCGCGCGAGCCCCTTCGTGGGGGAGGCCGCCAGCACGCCGAAGGTGCCGTCCTTGAGGCCGATCATCGCGGGATAGGGAATGGCGGAGAGGCGCTTCGACTTGACGCCGCGCAGGATGCGCGAGCACAGCTCCAGGATGTTGGCGCCGCGGACGATATCCTCGGCCGCTGCGAAGCGCCCCGTCAGCGCGAGCTGATGGCGCATTTGCGCCGGATCGGCGGCGATGCGGTAGTATCCCGCGATCACCGCCAGCCCGGCCAGGCCGGAGTCGATCGGCGTGAACTGCGGCGGCGCGGGTTCGACCCTTTGCAGCTCGGTCGGCGCGCGCGCTGCTTCGGGCGGCTCGGTCTCCGCGGTCACGCCGGTCATCTCGCTGCTCGCTTGGTCCACTGCCCACCCCCAAAAAAGGGCCGAGCCGGGTTCCCGGCTCGGCCGAAGCATCCCTAGACAGTGGGCGCCGTCAGGTTGATGTTGAGTGTGCCTGTCCCTGCCTCTAGGCCGGTGTTCGGCACGCTGTGGAACGCATCGTAGTCCTGTAGCGCGAGGTTGAAGGCCATGTGGACGTCCGAGCCTGCGACGAAGGTTCCGGCACTCACCGGGCCCACGTCGAACGAGTGATTGGCGTTGTTGTAAGTCGTGTCGACGTTGGTAGCGACCAGGCGGTCGAACCCGTCGGCGGTGCTGGCGAGGATATAGACGCCAGGAATGTATTTGAGGCCCTCCACATCCACGCCCTTGACGTCCCCCGTCGGTGCGAAATTGAACGTCACGGACTCGGTCTTGCCGCCGGAGGTGATCGATTTCGTCCCATCCCCGGTGAAATCGGCGAGGACTGTCTCATTGCCACTGCTGTCAAAGGTCACGAGCTTGACTTCGGTGATCGCGTCCTGACCCGAATCGCTCGGGAACGTCCCTCCTTGGGCGAGCGGGCCCTGAGCGACATCGTAGGCGTCGAGGCGGATGTCGACGGCCGCGTTCGGGCCGCCCGACCCATTGACTTGGGCCAGGGTAAAGCCGCTGTCGTTGACCTCGTAGTGACCGGCATAGCCGAGAGTACCGAGGGACTTCAGGTCGTTCGTGGTGTTGATCGAATGGACGTCGTTGACGAAGTCGATCCGGATGGCGTTGCCGTCCTTGACCGACTGGGCGTCAGTGCCGGTGCCGATCGAACTGGGGTTGACCGTGTCCGTGCCGGCAGTCTTGCCGGTGAAGACCACAGACATGCCCGGGGTAACCGGCTGCTTCGTCGTCGGGTTGAACGGCAGCGAGAACCAGGCGTAGTCACCGGCCGGAACGTCGGCGAAGTCGCTGAAGAGGGTATGCGAGCCGTTGCCGATCGCCTGCAGCATGTCGAACGTGTACTGATTGTTGCCCGGATCGGTCGTGATGGTGAACACGTCGTCCGCAGCGTTCACGCCGGTGGAGTCGGTCGTCGCAGTCAGCGTGCCCGTGCCGAAGCCGAACAGGTAGATGGCCGACCCGTCCGCTGTTGTCAGGGGGGTCCCGGTCGCGCCGCTGTCGAGCTGGCCCGTGAGTTGCGAGCCGTTCGTGCCGGTGAAGGTCAGGGCGCCGAAGCCGTCGGCCCCGGCGTGGTCATCGATGTTCAGGGCGGGGTACGGATCATTCGCACCGCCAGTCAGGTTTTTGGTGGCCGTCGAGCCGGCGGCGTCCTGGATGTTGTCCGCACTGGCGATCGGCACCGGCGTGAAGTTTTCCGGCACGTCGTCGACGACCGTCACCGTCAGCGCCGCGAGGGCGGCGGTGGCCGTACTGCCGTCGGCGTCGGTCGCCTGGACGATCGAGCTGAAGTCAATCGTGGTGACGCTCGAGTCGTCCGCGCCGGGCTCCTGATCAACGGGCGCCAAAAGCGTGAAGGTCCAGACTCCCGTCGCCTCGGTCAGCTCGAGCGTGAATACAGTTGTCGTGCCCGCCTTCGCGGTCAGGGTGTCGACCCCGCCATTGCTCGTCACTGGGTCGTAGGTCACCGCCGTCCCGTCGGATACCAGGTCCGTTGGTAGGCTGGAGGTGTCAGTCGAAAGCCGGTAGGAGAGCGGCGTATCGACGCCCGGATTGAACAGGGTCGTCACCGAGCCGGTCGCCATGTCGCTGCCGTCCTTGTCCGGAAGGAGATTGGTCGACAGCTTGTCCTCGTCGACCGCCCCCGTCACCGTCTTGTCGCTCGCGCTCGGCACGCTGTCCTCGAAGATGATGCGCGAGCCGACTTCCTGGGTCTCGGTGGTGGGCGTCGTCGTCGTCTGCGTTTGCGTGACGTTGAGAATGTCGAAGCCCGGATTGTTGCCCGGGGGCATGATGTTCTCGACCACGAACTGGTCGAATTGCGCGCCGCTCAGGGAGGTGAATCGGACCTTCTCGCCCACGGTGAGGCCGTTGACGATCCCATTGGGGGCGCTGGGGGTGCCGCCGAAGGTGATGCCGTTTTGTGCGCCAGCTATGGCCGAATCGGCGAGTAGGATCGTCCCTCTGTAGACTTGGATGTCGCCGAGCGCGACCAGGTTGGTGGACGTGCTCGTGTCCGTGCTGTTGAACGTTGAGTTGGTCTGGTTCTGGGCGATGATCTGCACGTTCACCGACCTGCCAGTGGGGGTTACCTGGCTGATGTCGAAGCTCGCCCCCGTTCCTTCTGTATAGGCGAGGGTGTTGAGTGACCCGGTGGTGAGGAAGGCCTTGTCCTTCGTCGAGCCGCCCGAGAAACTCGAGACGAAATCGAAGCGCAAGGCCCCGCCGGGAGTGATCGACTGGGTGTTGCTGCCGTCACCGACCGAACTGGTGTTGACGGTGTCGGGACTGGACGTGCTCGCGTCGAGCCCGGTCATGAGGACCTTCGCCGTAACGTCGCTGCTGCTCGTGAACGACAGCCAATAGTTTTGTCCGGGCTTCTTGGTGCCGATGTTGAATGATGTGGTGGTGGTGGAGCTGGACGATCCGCTGACGTAGACATGGTCGGAGAGATTGAGGGTGTTGGCGTCCTCGCCCGCCGCGGGGTTGGTGTTGGTGAGGGCTTCGTACTGCACGACCCAGATCGTCGCGCCGTTGCTCGTTGGCTGCAGCAGGAGGGCGAAGGCGACTGTGCCGGTGCTGTTCAGCTCGCGGCCGAGCACGATGTCGGGGTTGCTCGAGTCGGAGTAGAGGAAGATCTCCTTGCCGTCGATAGCCTTGAAGCCGGTGTCGACGCCGTTCAACGCCAATCCGCTGCTGTCGGTGAACTTCAAATTCTGGTCGGTCGTGCTGACGATCGTCGTGTCCTCGGAGATGCCGATCGCCTTGGTCGTACCGCTGGCGGTGGTCGTATCGGGATAAATGCCGAGCGCCGTCAGCCTGTCCCCGAGCGAGGATGAAATATTGGTCTGGAAAGTGGATAGCGTGACGTTGTCGTCGGAATCGGTGGCGTCGCTGTCCGTCGCAAGAGTTGTCAGTCCTAGGTTTTCGTCCTCAATGACTTTGCCGAAGATGGTAATTGACATGGTGTACCTCCCTGCTCAGCGGCCAATGCGCTGGAGCGTTCCTGTTTGCAGTTGATTTCCGATGATCACCCGAACCCATCCAAGCGGATGGGGCGGCGACGGCGCTGATGGTTTCCGCCACGTTTGCCGTGGCCTGCACGAAGTCGGCCTGAAAGATGACCTCCGGTGAGGTCAGTCCGCCCAGACCGTAGCGACTTGGAAGATATTGCGGTGTGGTGTTGGCGCTGTCCGGCGCAATGGACGGATCGACATCGTCGTCCGTTAGGTCGGTGGGCTCGTCGACTAGGATGTCCTGGGACGGGATGTCGAGCGACATCGAGATTCTCCCTGGTTTAATGCGGCAGGTGCAAATCGGCCCCAACGCCGGCAACCGGCCGCATGGGCGCGCATCCGCCGGCAAGGCCGGCGCTACGCGTCCTCGTTAAAGAAACTGGAGTAATGCAATGGATCGGGGGTAGGGCGTCGAGGGCATTCCAGGCCCTTCGCTCATGCCCCGATCAGGCATTTCTGCGAGGACGCATCCCGCGCGCGTGGATCATCCGCAGTCGGCGAATGCTATTAGGCAACAAATAGGCCATGATGATGACCCCCTCCGTGGCACGCCCCCAATGTGGATGCCTGCCTCCCTTTATTAGCAATAGCTAAAAAGCTACTCCAATTTGTGGATAATTCAATATGCCTCTTGCATTTTGAAATAAATTGTGACTCTAAACCGATTCAAACGAGCGGCAAACAAACCGCAGAGTCGCGGCATTGCTCGCCCGGCAAGCGTTTGAAAAGCAAAGACAAGATCATAGGCTTGGGCCGCAGTTCATTGGGTCAACACTGACCGGCCTTGCCAGAAACGAATACATGCTGGAAGCAAAACTCGCAATCGCCCCGATGATGGACTGGACGGACCGCCATTGCCGGTTCTTCCATCGCCAGCTGACGGGCCATGCGCTGCTTTATACAGAAATGGTGGTCGCCGACGCAGTTATCCAAGGTGCGCGCGAAAGGCTGCTCGGCTTCGATGCGGCGGAACATCCCATCGCCTTGCAGCTCGGCGGCTCTGATCCCGCAAAACTTGCCGAGGCGGCGCGCATCGGCGAGGCCTTCGGGTATGACGAGATCAATCTCAATGTCGGCTGCCCGTCCGACCGCGTTCAGTCAGGTATGTTCGGCGCCTGTCTGATGAAAGTGCCCGACCTCGTCGCCGACTGCGTCGCGGCGATGAAGGCGGCGGTAGCAATACCCGTCACGGTCAAGTGCCGGATCGGCGTCGACGAACAGGATCCGGAGCCGGCACTGGATGCGCTGGCCGACCAGGTGTTCGCTGCCGGCGCCGACGCTTTGTGGGTGCATGCACGCAAAGCGTGGCTCGAGGGATTGAGCCCCAAGGAAAACCGGGACATCCCGCCGCTCGACTATAACAGGGTCTATCGGCTGAAGGCTGGAAAACCGAACAAATTCATCGGCATCAATGGCGGTATTCAGTCGCTTGAAGAAGCGCGCGTGCATCTCGACCATGTCGACGGCGCCATGCTTGGCCGCGCCGCCTACCACACGCCCGGCATTCTGGCCGGCGTCGATGCCGCCTTCTACGGCGCGAAGCCCGAAGCGTTCGATTTCGCCGCGCTGATCGATGCGATGGCGGACTATGCGGCACACCACATCGAGCAGGGCGGGCGGCTGGGCCATGTCACCCGCCATATGGTCGGGCTGTTCCATGGGCTGCCCGGTGCGCGGCGCTACCGCCAAATTCTGTCGACGGACGCGACGCGGCCCGGTGCCGGGCCTGCCGTGCTGAAGAAGGCCTTCGAGGCTGTCGAGTTCGGCGGAGCCGCAGCCGAGGCGGCCTGACCTCAATCCCTGAGGATCATACGATCGCCGCGCACGTCGAAACCCGACAGCGAGCCGATGAAATTCATGCCGAGCAGGCTTTGGCTCAGCATGCCGGGCGCGGCGACCATCACCGACATGTCCTTGCGCACGATGCCGCCGATCGCCACTTGGTCGGTTTTGACCGCCGCGGCGCGTGCCATGCCGTTGGCTGTCGAAACCGGGATCGTGTAGTTGAGCGCGGCCGGATTGAAGCCGGCGGCTTGCGCATCCTCCGAAGTCAACACGGTGCTGGTCGCGCCGGTGTCGACAACGGCCCTTACCGGATTGCCATTGACCAGGATGCGCGCTTCGAAATGACCGTTGTCGGCCTTGTCAAGGGTCACCGTGGCATGGCCGTCTTCGACGCCGAGCGCCAGCGGGCTGCCGGGAACGAGGCCGGCAGTGACCCGGCTGGCGATATCTTGCAGTTCGTAGCGATACTGATAGCCTGCGACCAGCGCGAGCACGATGGCCACCCAAGCGCCGAGGTTGCGGGCCATGGCGCCCAAGGGGCGGCCGGAGCGAAGCAGGCCGGCGCCGATGAGGGCGCCGAAGGCACCAAGCCAGATCAGCCGGCCGAAATCATAATTCTCGATGCCGAGCGTGCTGCCGGCGGAATCGTTGATCATGAGCAGGACCACTCCTACCCCGATCACGGCCATCACTATCCAGAATAACCGGCCCATCAACGCCTAATCAAAGTGCGTCGCGTTCGCGCGCGATGCGGGTGCGGCGCGTTTCCCGGCGAGGCCGGCGCTCGACCGTTTCCAGCCGAGCCGGCAGTTCAGCCATCACATTGCGGCGTGCTTCCTGCGTCATGCTCATCCAGGCGCCGATTTCATCGCGCGTGCGGCCGCAACCGAAGCAGAAGCCGGTTTTCATATCGATCGAACAGACCAGGATGCAGGGAGATTCGATGGCCGTCATGACTTTCTCTCGAGGGATCCGTGCGGAATCCGCTCTTCCACTCCCACATGGTGCAACGGCAAAGCCAATGCAAGCCCTCGCGATCACGCCTTCCGCGGCCGCCTTTGCGGCAACCAGGGACAATGATCAGGGAAGGTTGTGCCAATCGCGCAACGCGGCTATGCCGCTCACCAACTCCAGGAATGATTGCTCACGACATGACCAGCGCGCTGCCTTTCGACGATTTTCGCAACCTGCTCGACAACCTGCCGGCTGCCGACCTCAAAGCTGAAGCGCGGGTGCGCGCGCTGTTTGCCAAGGCCGACAAGCCACGCAATTCGCTCGGCCGCATCGAGGACATCGCCGCGTGGCTTGCCGCATGGAGCGGCCGGGCTCCGCCCGCCGTGATAAGGCCGTTGATGGCTGTCTTTGCCGGCAATCATGGCGTTGTCAGGCACGGCATTTCGCCACGGCCGGTGGCGACTACCGCCAACGCGGTGGAGCTTTGCGCGGCCGGGGGTGCGGCTATCAACCAGATCTGCATTGCCAACGATCTCGGACTGAAGGTGTTCGATCTTGCCCTGCACATCCCGACCGGCGACATCATCGAGGATGCTGCACTCGACGAGCGTGGCTGTGCCGCCACGATGGCCTTTGGCATGGAGGCGATCGCCGGCGGCACCGACCTGCTTTGCCTTGGCGACCTCGGCGTCGGCAATTCCACTGTCGCCGCCGCCCTGCTCGCAGCGCTGTTTGGAGGTAGGGGTGCCGACTGGATTGGTCCGGGATCCGGCGCCGATGCGGCCATGCAGGCCCGCAAGGCGGAGGTGGTCGATGCGGCCCTGGCATTTCATGGCGGCCATCTCGAAGCCCCGTTCGAAGTGCTGCGCAGGGTCGGCGGCCGCGAGTTCGCGGCGATAGCCGGCGCCATCCTCGCCGCGCGGATGCAGAACGTCCCGGTGGTGCTCGACGGCTTTGCGGCAACCGCGGCCGCGGCGGTGCTGTATGCCGCGAACGCCGCAGCCCTCGACCATTGTGTTCTCGCCAGCCTGTCGCCGGAGCCCGCGCATGCAAGGGCCGCCGAGTTGCTTGGCTTGCGGCCGCTGCTCGACCTGGGTATCAGCCACGGCGAAGGGGCAGGGGCAGCGCTTGCCGCGGGCCTGGTCAAGGCGGCGGCGCTGACCAGTTCGGGAATGGCAGCAGCAGTGCGGTTATAGCCACCCGCGCACCGATGAAATCCTCTACCGCCTGCGCGCCGCCACCGCCGCGGTCGGCAGCGCCGGCAGTTCTTCCATCACTCGGCTCAGCGGGAAAATGGCGATCGCCTCTGTGCCTTCGCGCAGCTTGGAGTGCAACTCGAACTCGCCGCCATGCATGGCGAGCAAGCCTTGCACGATGGGCAGGCCAAGGCCGGTGCCCTGTTCGGCGCTCTTGATGGCGATCGAGCCCTGGCCGAAGGCCGAAAGCACGACAGGAATCTCGTCCTCGGGAATGCCCGGGCCATTGTCCTTGATCGAAATGTATTGCCCACCCCCAGCCGTCCAGCCGACGCGGACGCGGATTTCGCCGCCGGTGGCGGTGAACTTGATGGCATTGGACAGGAGGTTGAGTGTGATCTGGCGCACGGCACGCTCGTCGGCGAACAGCCGTGGCAATGTCGGTTCGAAATCCTGGACGACGCGGATGTCCTTGTTGCGTGCCTTCAACTCCATCATATGGCAGCAATCCTCGACGATGTTGAGCAACATCACCGGTTCCTCGTTGAGCTGGTAGCGGCCGGCCTCGATGCGGGACAGATCGAGGATCTCGTTGATCAGATCGAGCAGATGCTGGCCGGAATCATGCACGTCGTGGGCGTAGTCGCGATAGGTGGGATTGCTCATCGGCCCCAGCACTTCGTTCGCCATCACTTCGGAAAAGCCGAGAATGGCATTGAGCGGCGTGCGCAATTCGTGGCTCATCGAAGCGAGGAAGCGCGACTTTGCCAAGTTGGCATCCTCGGCCCGCCGGCGTGCTTCGTCCGACATCGATTTCGCTGTTTCCAGCTCAGCGATCAGCGCGTCCTTTTCGGAGCGGAACGACAACAGCATCAAGGAGGAGCGATTGATGTGACGGGCGACATAGGCGAAGAAAGGCAACGACAGGGCAAGCAGCGCCGCCATGATCGCCTCGACCGGCATCCACAGCTTGGCCCCGGTATAGGCATAGAGCGCCACCGGTACGGCGAAGGTTGCCAACAGTGCGCCGCTGAGGGACGAGGCCATGACCGCCGTCCCGGCCATGGCAAGCAGCAGCACCACCGCCTTGACCACCTGGAACTGGTCGAGGGCGCAGGCGCCGCAGCCGAGCCAGACGAACCAGGCCCAGCCGAGACCGCAAAGGAAATGGCCGGCCAGGAACTCCCTTCGCGCCTGCGAGGGATTGATCTCGGAAGCCTCCGTCCGCTCAATGCGCCGCGCCATTAAGGCGACGATCGTGTAGCAGGTGAGCGTGAACAGCGCCCAGAGCCCGATCTCGTTGCCGACGCCGGCGAACCGTCCCGTCGCGGCGATCGCCAGCA
Organism: Mesorhizobium sp. B2-4-12; assembly: GCF_006441575.1. NCBI lineage: Bacteria > Pseudomonadati > Pseudomonadota > Alphaproteobacteria > Hyphomicrobiales > Phyllobacteriaceae > Mesorhizobium > Mesorhizobium sp. B2-4-12. The sequence goes on along the minus strand of NZ_VFVC01000002.1, from coordinate 94,738 downwards.
CGAGTAGCGGGATGACCACGGCGCCGCTCGTCATGGCGCGGGCGTGGAGTTTCAGGAGTTCGCGGTCGAAATCGGGATTGCCCGCCTGCTGCGAAAGACGGTCGCGCGTCTTGCGCACCGCGCGCGCCACATCGCTGTTGCGATGCGGTTTCCTGCGGTCCACAATGAACTTGTCCGCTGTGTTCGAGCGTTGCAGGGGCATCAAAGACTTCAATTTATGCGCGCAGCGATTTCAAGGCGTTAAGCTACGTTCGAATGATTAACCAACCGTTTGCCATATGAGCCGTTCCTGGTCACCAAGGCCGCGCCGGCGGTATGCGGTGCCGCGCCCGAGAAGCCTGCGGCGTAAAATGCTGGACTACGGGCTGACCGTGATCATTCTCGGCCTGCTGATCCTGTTGGCGGCGCGCCTCGACCGGGTGGAGACACGCAAGACGCAAGGTGCAGCCGTCGTCAATGATGGCGATTCGATTACGCTCGGCACCGAACGCATCCGGATGCGCGGCATCGACGCCCCGGAATACACCCAAACCTGCCGCAAGAACGGCGCCGATTATCCCTGTGGTACGCTTGCGCGCCAATCGCTGGTGCGCCTGATCGCCAGCCGGCCGGTCACCTGCAGCGGCTGGCAACGCGATCGCTATGGCCGGTTACTCGGCCACTGCATGGCCGGCGGTACCGATCTTAACCGCGCTCAGGTCGAGGCCGGCTGGGCCGTCGCCTATGGTGACTTCGAAAACGAGCAAGCGATTGCGCGCGCGACAAAGGTTGGTATCTGGGCGGGTACCTTCGACCAGCCGCAGGACTGGCGCGCCAGCCATCGCGGCGAGCTTGTCGAGCGCAAGCACGGCACGCTGGCGTCGATCGGTGACGCCGTGCGAGAGATCTTTCGCTTCTGGTGAAGCGTATCTGGTGGAAGGGAAGGAGGATCGAATGAAACTCTTCGACGGCGGCCGGGCGCCCAACCCGCGGCGGGTTCGCATTTTCCTCGCCGAGAAGGGGATCTCGGTTCCGCTGGTATCCATCGACATGGGCGCGCTGGAGCACAAGAACGAAGCGGTGAGTTCGCGCAACCCTTTGCAACGCCTGCCAGTGCTGGAGCTTGACGACGGCACCGTCATCACCGAATCCGTCGCCATCTGCCGCTATTTCGAGGAGTTGCACCCGGAGCCAGCCCTGTTCGGACGTGGCGCGCTCGGCAAGGCACAGGTCGAGATGTGGCAAAGACGAATGGAGTTCAATTTGCTCAGTTGCGTCGCCCAGGCCTTTCGCCATATCCATCCGGCGATGAAGGAATGGGAAATCCCACAGATCCCCGAATGGGGCGAGGCCAACAAGCCGAAGGCGGTCGCGTTCCTGAAACTCCTCGACGGAGAGTTGGCCAATCGGGAGTTCGCCGCCGGCGACAGCTATTCGATTGCCGACATCACCGGCCTGATCGCGATCGACTTCATGAAGCCGGCACGGATCAAGGTGCCGGAGGAATGCAGCAATGTGCTGCGTTGGTATCAGGCGATCTCCAGCCGGCCGAGTGCCGCCGCTTGAGCGTGGAACTGGACAGATTCGCCGCGACGGTCCGCACCTGCCGCATCTGCGTCGAAAATCCCATCGGCAAGCCACTGCGGCATGAGCCGCGACCGGTGCTGCGGCCATCGTCCAGCGCCCGCATTCTGATCGCCAGCCAGGCGCCGGGAACCAAGGTGCACCTGTCGGGCATGCCGTTCACCGACGCTTCCGGCGACCGCCTGCGTAACTGGCTTGGTGTGACCAGCGACGAGTTCTACGACATCGAGAAATTCGCCATCGTGCCGATGGGCTTCTGCTTCCCTGGCCAGGACGCCAAGGGCGGTGACCTGCCGCCAAGGCGCGAATGCGCGCCGGCCTGGCGCGCGCCTTTGATGGCCTTGATGCCGAAGATCGACCTGGTGCTGACGATCGGCATCTATGCTCAGTCGTGGCATATGGGCGCCGCGCGCCGTCCCTCGGTGACGGAAACGGTGATGGACTGGCGGGCCATATGGGACAATTCTGTCGGCCCGAAAGTGCTGCCGCTGCCACATCCGTCCTGGCGAAACACCGGCTGGTTGAAGCAGAATCCATGGTTCGAAATGGATTTGCTGCCTTTCCTGCGGTCGGAAATCCGCTATCGCATCGGCTGAGCGTTCAGCAAGAAATCACCTGCTTTCAAGCCAGCCGGCAGAATTTCTTTCTTGTGAATGGCCTGAATAAAAGGGAATATAGCGAAACTATTCCTCAGGAGCCCCCGATGGACCGCCTTGACCGAAAAATTCTCCGCCTCCTGCAGGAGGACGCGACGCTCGCTGTCGCCGATGTCGCCAAGAAAGTCGGCCTGTCGACCACGCCATGCTGGCGCCGCATCCAAAAACTCGAGGAGGAGGGTGTCATCAAGCGGCGCGTCGCCATTCTCGACCACGAGAAGGTCAATGTGCGCGTCACCGTTTTCGTGTCGATCCGCACCAATTCGCACAGCCATGAATGGCTGCGGCGGTTTTCCGAAGTCATCCAGGAATTTCCCGAGGTCGTCGAGTTCTACCGCATGAGCGGCGACGTCGACTATCTGCTGCGCGTCGTGGTGCCCGACATCGCCGCTTACGACGCGTTCTACAAGCGGCTGATCGCCAAGATCGAGATTCGGGACGTGTCCTCGTCGTTCGCCATGGAGCAGATCAAATACACGACCGAAATCCCGCTCGACTACATGGTGCTGGACAAGGAATCGGGCGCGAACGCCGCCTGAGCTTTCGGTCGATCAGTTCTTCTTCTTGTTGAGGAATGTCCAGGGCGAGTTCACCGGCAGGGTGATGGTGTCAGACACAGTGTCGACCCCGACCACTTCCGCCTTGCGGACGGTGTAACCGGACTGAATGACGCTGACGCCATCGAGAATGAACAGCTGGCTTTTCTCCATGCCCGGCTTCAGGGCACCTGTGACGGCGACCGGCTGGTAAGCTTCCGACATCTTGTAGGGATGGGCTGGTGTGACCAGTACGATCTGGTTGGGCGGCGGCGTCGGCATGTGGCTGCATGCGCCCGTCCACGGTACCAACAGGAACTGATAGACGAGGTCGCCGTCGCGATCGACCGGCAATGCATAGCCGGCTAATTGTATGATCTTGTCCTGCAGGCCAACGGACAGCGTCTCGCCATGGTCGGGCAATTTTGCCGCGATCATCGGCAGGCCGGCATCTTCGGTAAGCGCCTGGGTGGCCGGGCGCAAATCCTTCCAGAAGATGTGCATGGTCGCGGCCGAGGCGCCGGCAACGGAGAGAGACAGCGCCGCCGCGAGCGCTATGATCGACTTGAAACAGTTCATGGCCGCTTCCCTTGCTGGGGAGTAAAGACTTCGAGCCCAATGGCGTCAATGCTCGAGCCTCATGTCGGCGAGAGCCGGCCATCCCGGTCTCGTTGAAACCGCGAGCAGCAAACATGTCGCGAAAGCCCATGAAACGGTAGCTCGGTGACGCCTCGTCCACCGGATAGGCCTCTGACGCGCGCCCCCTTGGTGAAGGCGTGCTCGATGGCCGCATCGAGCAATGCCGAAGCAAGCCCGCCGCCGCGCAAAGCCCTTGGCACGTAGAAGCAGACGATCGACCAGACGCCCGTCTCGGCGTCATCCTGCTGCCTTGAAAGCTTGCGATAGGTCTCGCGCGGCGCGACCGAGCACCAGGCGACGGCCTTTCCGTCGATATGGGCGAGGATGCCGACCGGCGTGCCGGCGTCGATGAGCGCCGTCATCCGACGTTTCTTCTCGTCGTTCTGGATATGCTCGCGACCGGCGTGTCGCCAGGCCATGCACCAGCAATATTTCGGCGCACCGGGCTGCTCGAACAAGGTCTCGAAGCTGACGCGTGTTGCCGGTGTCACCTCGGTGAAACGGATATCGGCGTATTCAGATTTTTCTGGCGGCGAGGCGTTCGAGCGTCTTGGCATCTGACAGTTCCTTCGCGGCATCTTTGCCGACCCAACGCCTGGTCTTGTCGCTGGAAACCGCAAATTTCTGCGCCAGGGCGAGGGCAGGAGCATGCAACGTCACCGATCGCTTACCGATCTGCCGCAGCGCCCAATTGACCGCTTTCCTGACGAAATTGCGTTCATCACCGGCATGGGCGTCGATCAATCGCAGATAAGGCAGGAACGTCGCGTCAGGTTCCTTCTTCAGATGCACCGCCGCCCATGCCAGCATCGCAAAGGCCGTGCGGCGGACGAATTCGCGCTCGTCGGCCGCGAACTCTTCGATCAGTTCACGCCAGAACGGCGTGTCCACGAACAAGTCCGACACAGTGTCGACAACTTCCCAGGAATCGAAATCGCCGGCCCAGCGGCGGCATTCCTCAATGGTGATCTCCTTTGGCTCACCAGTGAAAGCCGCGATCAGCCTCGCTTCGCGAATGCCGCTGTCCCACAGCGCCAGGGACCGTTCGTGGTTGCGCTTCAGCTTGCGCGCCAAGGGCCGCAAATCCACATTGCCAACACCGAGCGCGGTCGCGGTGTTGATGCCGAACCGCGCCATGCCGCGGCGATTCTCCTCGGTGCCGATCGAGCGCAGATGCGCGACGACCTCCTGCGCGGTCCAGCCTGGAGCGGGCAGGGACATGGGCGCCTACTTCTCCAGCCGCGCCAGCAGCGAGGACGTGTCCCAACGCTTGCCGCCCATGGCCTGCACGTCCTTGTAGAACTGGTCGACAAGCGCGGTCACCGGCAGCTTGGCGCCGTTGCGGTCGGCTTCCGCCAGGCAGATGCCGAGGTCCTTGCGCATCCAGTCGACGGCGAAACCGAAATCATATTTACCGGCATTCATGGTCTTGTGCCGGTTCTCCATCTGCCAGGAGCCGGCCGCGCCCTTGGAGATCACCTCGATCACCTTCTCGATGTCGAGACCGGCCTTCTTGCCGAAATGGATGCCTTCCGACAGTCCCTGCACCAGCCCGGCGATGCAGATCTGGTTGATCATCTTGGTGAGCTGGCCGGCGCCTGCCGACCCCATCAGTCCGACCATACGGGCGTAGGCGTCGATGACCGGCCTGGCTTTGTCGAAGGCAGCCTGGTCGCCACCGACCATGACCGTCAGCACGCCGTTCTCGGCACCAGCCTGGCCGCCGGAAACCGGCGCGTCGAGAAATGAGAATCCGCTCGATTGCGCGGCTTGTGCCAGTTCGCGCGCGACTTCTGCCGAAGCCGTCGTGTTGTCGATGAAGATGGAGCCTTTCTTCATCGCCTTGAAGGCGCCTTCGGGACCAGTCGTCACCGACCGCAGATCGTCATCATTGCCGACACAGGAGAAGACGAAATCCTTGCCCTCGGCAGCCTGCGCCGGCGTCGCGGCAAAGCTGCCGCCATGTTGAGCGACCCATTGTTCGGCTTTCGCGCGGGTGCGGTTGTAGACGGTGACGTCGTGGCCGCCCTTGTTCTTCAGGTGCCCGGCCATGGGGTAGCCCATGACGCCAAGACCGAGAAATGCCACCGATGCCATGCCTTTTCCTTCCGACGGAATAGAGATTTCAGTTGCGGAAGCTCTAGGCCATACGGCGAATTCGTCAAGGCGCGCGCCACCGCATCGACTGGTGCAGACTGATGACAGATCGCTTAAACGCGTGGCGTCGCACGCATCAGCGGTGTAGGTGGACCGTGATCCGCCGTTCGATCCATTCGACCCCGTGGCGCAGGATCTCGACCATCACCAGATAGACGATGGCGACCCAGACATAGGCCTGGAAGTCGAAGGATTTGGCGTAGGCGAGCTTCGCGTTGCCCATCAGGTCGTAGACTGTGATGATGGCGACGATGGCCGAGGCCTTGATCATCAGAACCAGTTCATTGCCGTAGGGTCGCAATGCCACGATGATCGCCTGTGGCAGGATGACCTTGCGCAATGTCTGCAGCTTGTGCAGACCAAGCGAGGCGGCGCCCTCCCACTGGCCCCTGGGCACGCTTTCGATGGCACCGCGCAGGATTTCGGCCTGATAGGCGGCGGTGTTGAGCGCGAAGGCAAACACACCGCAGTTGAAGGCGTCGCGGAAGAACCACCACAGTCCGACGGATTCGAGCTGCACCCGGAAAGAGCCCACGCCGTAATAGACCAGATAGACCTGTACGAGCAGCGGCGTGCCGCGGAAGAAATAGACGTAATAGTAGGCGATGCCGGACAGGATCCGGTTCTTCGACATGCGGCCAAAGGTGACGGGCAATGAAAGGATCGCGCCGACCACCATCGAAATCGACACGAGCGCCAGCGTGGTTCCCAGCCCTTGCAGATAGGCCGGCGCATACTTGGCGAAGAATTCGCCGTTCCAGGAATAGAAAAGATAGGCAACGATACCGAGGCCGAAGAGAATCCACAGGCCGACAAGCGCATATCCCACGATGCGGGTGCGCGGCCAGCCGCGAGCCGGCGGTGGAGGCCGTTCGACCGCGATCGCTTCCGTGATGCTCATCGCGCCTCCCTCCGCCCCAGCGAGCGCAAGATAAACCCGGTGGCGATCGACGACAGGATCGCCAGGACGAGGAAGACCAGCGCGGCGAAGCTATAGAAGAGGAACGAATGCTTGGTGACGCGCGCCGCCACGCCGGCGTTGCGCAAGGTCTCGGCGAGGTTGACCACAGAAACCAGGGCGGTGTCCTTGAGCAGGCTCAGCCAGCAATTCTCGAGACCGGGGAAGGCGATGCGTAGCAACTGGGGCAAGATCACCTTGCGCATGGTCAGCCACTTCGACAGCCCGATCGCATAGCCACCCTCATACTGGCCCTTTGGAATGGCGCGAAAGGCCGAAAGGAATACCTCGCTGGCATAGGACGAAAAGATCAACGAAAGCACGATCATGCCGGCGACGAAGCTGTCCACATCGATCGTCGCCTCGGGCTTGAAGAAGCGGATGATGTATTGCAGCAAGATGGGCATGCCGAAGAAGAACAGGAACAGCGTCACCAATTCCGGCAGGCCGCGAAACACGGTGGTGTATATGTTGGCCGCCAGCCGCAGCGACGGTTCTTCGGACTGCTTGGCCCAGGCGACGAAAAAGCCGATCGTCAGGCCGATCGGCAGTGTTGCAAGGGCGAGCGCGATGGTGACCATCGCGCCATAGGCAATATCGTCACTCCAGCCATCGGGGCCCCAACTGAGAAGTGTCCAAATGCTTTGGGCCGGCATTTACGAGTCTTGTCTCCGTGGCGATCCCGGGATGATTGAAGGGTGGCGAGGAATTCCTCACCGCCCTCCGCGCAATTATCAGGACTCGGCGCCGTAGACGTCGAACTTGAAATACTTGTCGTTGATTTCCTTGTATTTTCCATTGGCGCGGATGGCGTCGATGGCGGCATTGAGCTTGTTGACCAGGTCGGTCTCGCCCTTGCGTACCGCAATGCCGGCGCCCGGTCCAAAAATCTCGACCGGCTGCGGCTTCGGTTGACCGAGGATCTTGCAGCAGGCGCCGTCAGGCGAATCCAGCCATTGCTGCAGGACCACGATGTCGTCCTCGATGGCGTCAAGGCGTCCATTGGCGAGATCGGCCTGCTCCTCGGGGCTGCTCGGATAGCCCTTGACGGTGCTGTCGGTGTAGGTCTTCGAGGCATAGTTGAAGTGCGTGGTCGTGGTGGCGACGCCGATCGTCTTGCCGGCGAGGTCTTCCTTGGTCACGCCTTTCAACGTGCTGTCCTTCGGCACTGCGAGCGCCGATGGCGTGTTGTAGTATTTGTGCGAGAAGTCGACCTTCTGCTGGCGCTCCGGGGTGATCGACATCGAGGCGACGATGGCATCGAACTTGCCGGCCTGAAGCGCCGGGATGATACCGTCCCAATCCTGGGCGACGAAGGTGCACTTGACCTTCATTTCATCGCAAAGCGCTTTGGCGATGTCGATGTCGAAGCCGACGAGTTGGCCATCAGCGGTGAGATTGTTGAATGGAGGGTAGGCGCCTTCGGTGCCGATCCTCAGGGTCTTTTCCTGGGCCTGGGCTACGCCGAGCGTCAGCAGCGCAGCCGATGCGGCGAGCGCGATACGCAGTGCAATACGCATGATAGTCCTCTCTTTATGGTCCCGGCCGTCGTTCCGAAACGGCTCTGTGGGGCGGTGCTTTTGACCGCCCGCTGAAGCGATACTCCCATTCTTTCCAAGAAAAAAGCAACTGCAAAACCACCCAAATCGGTCATGAGGTTCTGCCGTTACGTTACATCTGAAGCAACGAGACCGGTCGTGCGTTCGATGAAGTCGACTATCGATTTTACGTCATCGAGGTCGAATACCGGCAGGCTCTTGTCCGCAACGACGAAATCCGCGGCGACCGCGATAACATTGGGATCACCCGCCGAAAGCGGGGTCCGGTCCTTCGCTTCCAGTCGCCTGGTTTCGATCTTGCAGTGGGATTCGCGCTTGTAGCCTTCGACCAGCACGATGTCGCATGGGGCAAGCCGTGCCAGAATATCGGTCAAGGAAGGTTCATTCTCGCCACGCAATTCGTGCATCAGCGCCCAGCGATTGCCGGACACGATCGCCACCTCGGAGGCGCCGGCCTGCCGATGACGGAAGCTGTCCGCGCCGGGCTTGTCGATGTCGAAATCATGATGGGCATGCTTGACCGTCGAGACCTTCCAGCCGCGCCGCACAAGCTCCGCGACCAGCTTTTCGGTCAGTGTGGTCTTGCCGGAGTTTTTCCAGCCGGTGATGCCGAAGACGCGTCTGTTCATGACATCATGCTCTGCAACAGACGCACGGCATGGGCAAGGTCGTCCGGTACATTGATGTTGAAGAAAGGGTCGAGCGGCTGGCCGGCGGATTGGAGGACCGGAAAGGCCACCTCGACATGGCCGTGCCGCTCGACAAAAGCCGAAACCCGCCGGTTGTCCTCATCGACCAGGAAATGCCGCAAGGCGTCGCGGCATCCGGTCGGCCACAGCGCGAAGGTCGGGTGTCGCCGGCCGGCCGAAGAGGCGACGGCGATCTTCCCGGGATACTTACCGGCTGCCGCGGCCAGGCGATCGACGAGATCGAGCGGCAGGAAAGGTGTATCGCCGGCAGCGGTGACGATCGCCTTGCAGGGCGTGCTGGCAACCGCCCATTCAAGGCCAGCGAGGATTCCGGCAAGCGGTCCGGCAAAGCCTTCGACCGTGTCGGCAAGCACCGGCAGTCCGAACCGGGCAAAGCGCGCCGGGTCGCCATTGGCGCTCAGCACCAGGCTTTCCATCTGCGGACCAAAGCGCGACAGGACATGATCAAGCACGCGGCCACTGCCAAGCGGCAACAGGCTCTTGTCGCCGCCTCCCATCCGCCTCGATTGGCCGCCAGCCAGAATGATCCCCGCGACATCTCGCTTCATGCCACCCAGCCTGTACGCCAGCCGCCGGAAATCGCAAGCAACTTCGAGGGCTAGATTCCATCCGGCGCCATGGCCGGTCCCGTGCTTTCAGCGACGATCCTTCGCCGGCCGACCACCCGCTCACGATAAAGCGCATAGAGGCCCGAGCCGACGACGATTGTAGCGCCGGCGGTCATCGGCATGTCCGGTATGTCGCCGAAGACGATCATGCCCAGCAGGATGGACCAGAGGAGCGCCGTATAGCGGAATGGCGCGATGAAGGAGATTTCGCCCGAACGCATCGCCATGATGATGAATTGATAGCCGATGAGCACAAGAACGGCCGCCAGCGCCAGCAGCGCCGTGCTTTTGCCGGTCATCGGCGTCCACCCGCCCATCGGCGACAGCAGCACCGCGCCGACGACGGTCATTGCGAGTGCGGTGGCGGTCGAGACCAGCATCGTCGGCACGGTTTGAGGAATGCGCTTGGTGGCGAGATCGCGCACGGTGCAGCATGCGACGCTGGCCAGCGCCACAAGGGAATAGACGCTGAAGCCATCGAAACCCGGCCGCACGATGACCAGCACGCCGGCAAACCCCGTGGCGATCGCCAGCCAGCGTCGCCAGCCGACCGCTTCGCCGAAGAATAGCGCGGCACCCATCGTCACCGCCAGCGGCAGCGCCTGAAGAACGGCCGAAACGCTGCCGATCGGCAGATGGGCGAGCGCCACGAGAAACGACACGGTGGCGCCCGCTTCGCCAAGCACGCGGATTGCCACCAGCGGCTGCAGCATCAGACGCGGCTGCGAAAGCGCGCCCCGTTGCCAGGCCAGCAGGCCGACGAAAAGCGAGGCGAATGCGCCTCTGATCAGCATGACCTGCGCCATGTTCATCGATTGCGAAGAATATTTGGTGATGGCGTCGTTGAGCGTGAAGCCAACCATCGCCACCATCATGAACAACGCGCCGCGAAGATTTGGAGAAAGAGGCAAGACATCTACCGGTTGCTTTGGCAGCAAGCCTGTAACAGTTCGCCAGGAAAGAGCAACGGCAAAGGACTGTACCAGGACAGGGGCATCCACGATCGCCGGCATGGAATCATATTCTGGATTGGCCGTGGTCGGGAGGCGGCTTCGCCTCCCGCAAGCTGTCCAGCCACGACGATGCTATTTCTTCGGCGTCAGCACCTCGGTGCCGTTACCTTCCTTACCGGCGATCGTCCACAGGCCATGCAGCGAGCCATCCTCCTCGACCTTGTAGACGACGAGGCCGATATCCTTGTCCATGACATAGCCGGCGGAGAATGCATTGTCGTTGCGCATGCAGATGCCGTCGGAAGAAGAACCGCCGGTCTCCCAATGGATGGTGCAGGTGGTCCCGCTGGTGAGCGTGATGGTGGCTTCGCCGCCATAGGACGAGCCGTCGAAATTGGTGCCGGCGACGGTGTAGGTCCCACCGATCGACTGGGCAGCCGCCGGCAGGGCGGCGAGGCCGAGCATTGCGAACGAAACAAGAATTTGGCGTCTCATGTAATCCCCCAAGAGCGATAACCGCTACAAGAGCGACGCTAGGCGGGAAAACACCGCCGGTAAATCAGACGGACATTCGCGAACAAAAATTTGTTTGCGGTGTGGCTAAAATGCTCTTGGTCTCGGCAGCGTTAATGGCCCCTTGAGACTGCTGGCAATGGCACCGACTATCGGGTCATATTTCGAGTTCAGGGCCGGTGGATAGTCGATCCAGACTGTGCGGATGACGCCATCGCGGCCGAACAGCCGCCGCTCATAAAAGATCTTACCATCCTTCCGGCCCGACAGCACCGCCCAGTCCTTGCCGGTCTTGCTGTAGGCGATTGTGTAGCTTTGCTCCTTGCTGGCTTTCTCGGCCGCAATGAAACCCTTCGGCGTGTCATTGTCGATGTTGAGAATGCCGGAGCACGTCAAGCTGGCGCCGTCCGCGCTCAGCCATACCTGCCCGTCGCCATTTTCCGGCTCGGGCTGACGATCGGTGAATATGTCGTCGGGAAAGGTGCAAACCGTGCCGAAGCGCTCGTTCACATAGGTGAAGGGGGCGGCAGTTGCGCTGCCTACTGTAATTGCCGCGAAACCCGCCATAATTGAGGAAAGCCGCCGCATGCATTGCCCAAAGCCGATGACCGAAAGGCGATCCTTGCAAAAAACGGCGCTGGTCAGCCGCCCGTCACGCTCATATGCCGTGACACCGATGGGCGGCTGGTGCGGCGGTCGATGATGAAATCATGGCCTTTCGGCTTGCGGCCGATGGCTTCGTCTATTGCGTCGGCGACAAGTTCATTGCCCTCGGACGCGCGCAACGGCGCGCGCAAGTCGGCCGCGTCTTCCTGGCCGAGGCACATATAGAGCGTGCCCGTGCAGGTCAGCCTGACGCGGTTGCAGCTTTCGCAGAAATTATGCGTCATCGGCGTGATGAAGCCGAGTTTCCCGCCGGTCTCGGCGACTTGGACGTAGCGGGCGGGGCCGCCGGTCTTGAAGGGAATATCGGTCAGCGTGAACTGTCGCTCGAGCGAAGCGCGCAGCAGCGACAGCGGCAGGTACTGGTCGGTGCGGTCGGCGTCGATCTCGCCCATCGGCATGGTCTCGATGACAGTCAGGTCCATGCCACGGCCATGCGCCCACCGCATCATGTCAGGCAGTTCGGCGTCGTTGAAATCCTTCAGCGCCACCGCGTTGAGCTTGACCTTCAGCCCGGCCGCCTGAGCGGCGTCGATGCCCGCCATGACCTTGCCGAGGTGCCCCCACCGGGTGATCTGGTGGAACTTGTCGGCGTCAAGGGTATCGAGCGAGACGTTGATGCGCTTGACGCCGCAATCGGCAAGCTCAGCGGCGAAGCGCGACAGTTGCGAGCCGTTGGTGGTCAGCGTCAGTTCTTCCAACGCGCCGCTGTCAAGATGGCGCGACAGCTGACGCACCAGATGCATGATGTTCTTGCGCACCAGCGGCTCGCCGCCAGTGAGGCGCAGCCTTTTGACGCCCTTTTGGATGAACACAGTGCAGAGCCGGTCCAGCTCTTCCAGCGACAGCAGGTCCTTCTTTGGCAGGAAGGCCATGTCCTCGGCCATGCAATAGGTGCAACGAAAATCGCAGCGGTCGGTGACCGACACTCTGAGATAACTGATCGTGCGACCGAAGGGGTCGATCATGTCCATGTTCGAACGTTCCGTGGCCGTTACCGCCGTCGTTATATATGGCTATGTGATACGATCCAACCCGCCATTCAAGATAGCCGGGCTTGATCTTTGGTAACATTCCCCGACCGACATCGCGCGTCGGCACCCTCCAAGCCTTTTCGCAGGGCGCGAAGCAGCGTAGGGAAGGGGCAATTCAAGCAGGACCGATCATGACGGCGCCAAAAGAACTGAGGGTCTCCAAGGACCGCAAGCTGCTCACCGTGACGTTTCCCGACCATCAGCCGTTCGAGCTGCCGGCGGAATTCCTGCGTGTGGTATCGCCGTCGGCGGAGGTGCAGGGCCATTCACCGGATCAACGGGTGACGGTTCCCGGCAAGCGCAATGTGGCCATCCTGAAGATCGAGCCGGTCGGCAATTATGCGGTGCGCATCACTTTCGACGATTTCCATGACACAGGCATCTTCACCTGGAACTACCTGCACACGCTCGGGCACGAGAAAGACGAGCGCTGGAGTGCTTACCTCACCGAACTTGCGGAAAAGGGCTTGAGCCGGGACCGCTGACCTCAGCGCCGAAATCAACTTCGGCGACCGGCTGTCGTCAAATCGTCATGGACGTAGCGTAGCGCCGGCAAAGGTTCGCGGGAGGGAAGAAGATGTCGGTCATTACGTCGGTCGAGCAGTTGGAGGCGCTCTACGGACTGCCCGGCGAAGCCTCGCTGGTCAAGGAACTCGACCATCTCATCCCGGAATACGCCGCCTTCATCAACGCCTCGCCGTTCGTTGCCCTCTCGACCAGTGGGCCGGAGGGGCTGGACTGCTCGCCACGCGGCGATCTCGCCGGCTTCGTGCGTATCGTTGATACGAAAACGCTGATGATGCCGGACCGGCGCGGCAACAACCGTGCGGATTCGCTGAGGAACATCATCAGGGATGCGCGCGTCGGCCTGCTGTTCCTGGTGCCGGGCTCCGGTACGACGCTGCGCATCAACGGCCGGGCGCATATCACCACCGACGCAGCACTTTGCGCGTCATTCACCGTCGACGGCAAGCCGGCGCGCTCGGTGACCGTCATCGATGTCGATGCGGTCTACTTCCAGTGCGCCCGCGCCATCGTGCGGTCGGAATTGTGGAACCCGGCCAGGCATGTCGACCCGAAGTCGCTGCCGACGCCCGGACAGATCCTGGAAATCACCAGCCGCAGGAATATCGACGGCGAAACCTATGACAAGGAATGGCCGGAGCGGGCGAAAAAATCGATGTGGTAAGTGGATGCGTGGCCAAGAGACGGTCAGGCTTCCTTCAGCACCTCGGTGATCTTGCGCATCTGCTCGCCGATCATGTCGCATTGTTCCGGCGTCGACTGGCTCATCGCCTTTTCGATCAGCGCCATATGCACTTTCAGCGCCTGCATCAGCAGCGCTTCGCCGGCTTCGGTCAGGGCTAGGCGCAGGATGCGCTTGTCCTTCTCATCGCCCTCGCGGCGTAGCAAGCCACGTGTCTCCAGTTGCGGCAACAGCATTGTGATGTTGGAGCGACCGACGAGCAGCTTGCGGGCAAGGTCGTGCTGCGACATGCCGGGATGGCGGTAAAGGTTCATCAGCACGTCGAGCTGCGCCGGCTTCAGGTCGAGCGGCGCGAGTTTCACCGCCAGCGTGCGCTCCAGCACATGACAGGCGCGCGCCACCGCGACCCAGTTGCGAAAACGCGGGTTGTCCCAGGGTAGCTCTTGTCTATTGTTCATCTTTGAACTATTATGTTCATGCTTGAACGTATGGATGGATTCTCACTATGGCATCATTCGGGCTGAAGGTCATCCGAGGTGTGTTTGGTGCGGCCGAACATATCGCGCCGCGTATCACCGGGCGCGCGGCTTTCGAACTGTTCTGCCGTACGCCAAGCACCAGGGCGCTCACCGACGGCGAGCGCCGCGCCATCGACCGGGCTGCCGGGTTCATGGCCGAAGCGCGCCATCACCGGCTGAAGACCGCGACCGGTTGCGTCATGGTGCATGAATTCCGGCCGGAGCCGGGCAGGGCTGCCGCCGGCACGGTGCTTGTCGTCCACGGCTGGCGATCGCGCACCGAATATATGCGTGCATTGATCGAGGGCTATCGCGCGGCCGGCTACAGGGTGGTTTCGCTTGACCTGCCTGGCCATGGCCAGTCGCAGGGCCGCAGACTGAACATGGTCAACGCGGTGGACGCGGTGCGGGTTGCCGGCGAGTGGTTTGGCCCCTTTGCCGCGGCGGTCGGTCATTCCTTCGGCGGTGCCATCGCCGCCAATGCCATTGCCGGGTCCGTCAAGAACATCCAGCCGCTGGCGGCCGGGCGTCTTGTGCTGATCGCGGCACCAAGCTCCTTGCCGGCGATCTTCGCCGACTTCAGTCGCATGCTCAATGTCGGCCCCCGCTCGCAGGTTGCCATGGCGGACCGCGTCGAACACCTTTCCGGCCGGCCCCTGCATGAATTCACAGGCGACCGCCAGCTCGCCCGGGCGCCCGTGCCGACCCTGGTCATCCACGCGCCTGACGACCGCGAGCTGCCGGCCGAACATGCAAGACGTTATGCCGGCGCCGGCCGCCATGTGCGGCTCCAGTGGGCCGAAGGGCTCGGCCATCGCCGCATTCTTGCGGATAAGGGCGTGGTTGAACACGCCGTCGCCTTCGTGGCCCGGGAACCGTCGCGGCTCCACTGAGCAGCCTCGGATTATTTCTTCTTTTCGCCAGGCTCCACAGGCAGTCCAGCCGCCTTCCAGGCGGTGTAACCGCCAAGAATATGCTTGACCGGCGTGAGCCCCATGTCCTGCGCGGTCTTGGTGGCCAGTGCGGAGCGCCAGCCGCCGGCGCAGAAGAAGACGAAGCTTTTCCCCGACGCGAAGAACGGCTTGTGGTAGGGACTTTCCGGATCGATCCAGAATTCCAACATGCCACGGGTGACATGCTTGGCGCCAGGGATCCTGCCGTCGCGTTCGATCTCGCGATGGTCGCGCAGATCGACGAAGATGGTGCCTTCGTCCTCGAGCAATCCTGCCGCCTCCTCCGGCGAAACCACTTCGATCTCGGCGTTCGCCTCGTCGAGCAGTTCGCGATACCCTTTTTTCACGGTCGTCCCTCTCTTGCTGGCAGGTTCGAATTTCGAGCACAACAGCCAGCGTTTGTCACGCGGCGTTGGTTGCCAGCCATCGCCTTCCACGCGGCCATCGCCCCGGCCTCGGCCGCCAGCAGGGCGGTGCACGAAGCGTGAAGGCGCCTGGATCCCGCGGCTGGAGCGGAAACATCTCCGCTCCGGCCGTCACGACGTTGTGAAACCGTTCTGCAACAACCCCGCCGAAATTTATGAAAGCTTAACGAAATCGGTATGAATCGGTATAGTCGCGCCTTACATCCGCCATGCGGTGAGCGAGACGGTTTAGCGTGCGGAACGGGAACCGGTTGCGGCCGGAGCGGGTGATTCATGAAAGTCCTTGGTAACAAAGCAACCGTGTTGTCGCTGATGGCGATGACGGCGACGCTTGCTTTCGGCGCGCCTCAGGCAGGCGCGCAAGGGCTCTTCGAGATGCTGTTCGGCGGCGGCATAAAGCACCAGCCGCAGGGCGAGTTTCCGCCGCCGCCGAAGCACAAGCCGAAAGCGCCGGGGGGCGGCGGCGATGGCGGGGTAAAAATCAGCAGCCCGTCCTACTACACATACAAGGCCGACAAGCTGGTGCGCGTCGACTTCTCGAAACTGTCCTCAGCGCCGCAGCCCGCGATGCCGCAGGATGCCGCGTTCGTTTCATCCACCACGGAGGCCGCTTTTCACGATGCCGTTGCCGGTCTCGGCGACTACGAACTCTATGCCGAACCCGACGTCGCCAAGGCGCTGATCGCGTACTATTCGGCCAACCCGGACTTCATCTGGGTGAGTGGAACCGGCCCCAACAACCGCGCCCAGGATGCGGTGCGGGTGCTCGGCGAGGCTGCAAGCTACGGCCTCACGCCCGCCGACTATACTGTTGACGTGCCTGCCGCGAGTTCGTCCTCGGCGGATGACGCGGCCAAGTTGAAGGAACTCGTCCGCTTCGAGATGGCGCTGTCGGCGCGCGTATTGCGCTACGCGCATGACGCCCAGAGCGGCCGTGTCGAACCCAACCGGATGACCGGCTACTATGATTTCCCGGCCAAGCCGCTCGACATGGTCGGCGTGCTGAAGACGCTGGCGCATACGCAGGAAGTTCGCACGTACCTGGAATCGCGGCATCCGCAGAATGCCGAATATCAGGCGCTGCGTGTCGAACTGGAGTCCCTGCAGGCAAGTGAGGAAAACGAGATCGTCGTCGATCCAAAGCTGCTGCTGAAGCCGGGCGAAACCAGCCCCGAGCTGCCGAAGCTCCTGTCGCTGATCGCGCGCAATCTCGATGACGAGATGGGCGGCACCTATGGAGAGCTGCTGTCGCGACTGGCGACCAGCGAGGTCTACGTTCCCGAACTGGTGCCGCTGATCAAGGCGGTGCAGCAGAAGAAGGGCATGAAGGGCGACGGCGTTATCGGTCCGCGTACCGTCGCCTTGCTGGCGGGCACGTCGAAGGCCGACAGATTGCTCAAGGTGCAGGTGGCGCTGGAAGAACTGCGCTGGCTGCCGTCCGATCTCGGCAGCCCGCGCGTCTTCATCAACCAGCCAGCGTTCACCGCCAGCTACATCGACAATGGCGAAGAGAAGCTGAAGACACGTGCCGTCGTCGGCCGGGTCACCAACCAGACGGCATTCTTCTACGACCAGATCAAGCAGGTCGACTTCCATCCCTATTGGGGTGTGCCGCAGTCGATTATCGTCAACGAAATGCTGCCCAGGTTGCGCAGCGATCCCGGCTACCTCGACCGCGCCGGCTATGAGGTGACCGATGCGCGCGGCAAGCACATTCCGTCCTCGGCGGTCGACTGGGGCGCTTACGGCGCGAACATTCCCTACAATGTGCGCCAGCAGCCAAGCGAGGCCAATGCGCTGGGGGAACTGAAGATCCTGTTCCCCAACAAGCATGCGATCTACATGCACGACACGCCGCAGAAATCGTTCTTCAAGCAGGATATGCGCGCGCTCAGCCATGGCTGCGTGCGCCTGCAGGATCCGCGCGGCATGGCGGCGGCGGTGCTCGGCACCTCGGTCGACTATGTCGCCGAGAAGCTGAAGCATGGGCACTCGACCGAGGATGTGATGCGCAAGATTCCGGTCTATGTCGCCTACTTCACCGCCTGGCCCGACATGTCCGGCAAGGTCGAGTATTTCAACGATGTCTACGACCGCGATTCCCGGCTGAAGCAGGCCCTGGACGCGACCGAGGCGGTGCGGTCGCCCTCGAGCTGACCAAAGCGTATTGCGCTTTGAGTTCTTGTTTTTGTGCATGTCGTTGTCCCAAAACCGTTGCGCACTTTTGGGCGACATGCGCTATCGCTCCGACAGCGGGCGCCGGAAGTCGGCGTCTCGGCCGGCGGAAAGGCCGGCATCATATTCCAAGGATGGACATTTCGTGGCGCGTCCGGGGATCCTCCACGGGCGCCCCGAGAACCGGGTATATCCATCCAATCCGAGGATATCTGCAGGCGGCCCTATTTGGGCTCGGCCGTCACCGGATCGTAGGTGATTTCGACCTTGGCCTTGTCCGAGGTGTAATAGGTGACGGTGTAGGCGCCACTGTCCCAGTCGACTTCCTTCACGTAGCGAAACCCATCGCGCTGCTCGACCTTGGCGATGATCTCCGACAGTTTCTTGGCATTGGCCGGCGGCAGCGGCTTTTCATCCGCGGCCAGAGCCGGAGCGGCAGCGAGAAGAACGGCGACGCTGGTCGCCAGAAGAAATCTGGACATGGTTTTCCCTCAAGTTTCGACGGAAGGAAACTCGCTGGGGTTGTGGTTGGTTCCAGACGGATGCGGTACGCGCCTGGCTATGGCCGCGCAGGCTGCAATTTGTCTCGCTTCGGCGCGAAAATAGAGCCGGATAACCATTTGGGAAAAATGGTGGGCGATGCAGGGATTGAACCTGCGACCCCACCCGTGTGAAGGGTGTGCTCTCCCGCTGAGCTAATCGCCCGCTCGTTGCCCGAAGGCCAAAGCGAGCCGCGATATAAGGGAGGGCAGCCGGTTAAGTCAAGGCGGTGTCTGGCGTTCTCACAGGGATCGGTTTTTTCGCCCTTTCGGGTCTGTCCTGGTGGGTGCCGACACCTATCCGCTCAGTGCCCTGCGGCGGCGATAAGCCTTTGCGCCAGATCGAGCGTCAGCGCGTCGAAATGCGAGATGACCGCCGAGGGTTCGAATTCGCGCACATGGCGGTCGGTATAGCCGAAATCGACAGCGACGACGGGAATGCCGGCGGCCTTGGCGGTGTCGATATCGGTTTGCGAATCGCCGACCATCAGGGCGCGGTGTGGATCGCCGCCCGCCAGCCGAATGGTTTCGGTCAGATGGCGCGGGTCGGGTTTGCGGAACGCGAACGTATCCTGTCCGGCGATTGCCGCGAAATGTCTGGTCAAGCCGAGCGCCTCGATCAATGCACGCGAATTGGCTTCGTATTTGTTGGTGCAGATGGCCAGCAGATAGCCTGCGTTCTCGAAGCGTGCGATCGCATCGATGACACCGGGGTAGGGACGGGATTTGCCGGGAATGTTGTCGGTGTAGTGATCAAGGAACAGTTTCAGGAGCCGGTCATGCTCCGCGACATCAAGCGATCGCCGCTGCGCGGCGTGTGCCCGCTCTATCATGACGCGGCCGCCATGGCCGACAAAGCGCCTGAAGCCGGCCTCATCGACGGCCGCGAGTTCACTGGCAGCCAGGCTGTGGTTGAGGCTGTCGAGCAGGTCCGGCGCCGTGTCAATCAGCGTTCCGTCGAGATCGAACACGATGATCGGGCGACTCATGATCCATCCTGCGCAGGGTTGTACATCGGCAGGCGATAGCGGCTGCGACGCGTCAAGGCAAGCAGACCGGTGGACAGCCGCCAAGGGCTTTGACCGCGCCTGCAAAAATGCTAGGAGCCCAAAACACCAAAGCGCGTGGCGTCCAATGGGCCATGCGGCGCGCTTTGGTTCTTTGTTTTATGCATGTCGCTTTCCCAAAACCGAGATCACTTTTGGACGGCATGCATCAGGTTCCGGGGCAGCAAAGCGCATGGATGCGAGGCAATTGAAGGTCGAGGCCGCGCGGGCGGCCCTTGCCCATGTCACGGACGGCATGCGGCTCGGCATTGGCACCGGCACTACAGCCGAGGAGTTCGTACGGCTGCTTGCCGACAAGGTCGCCACCGGAATGGCGATAACAGGTGTACCGACTTCGGAGCGCACCGCTTTGCTATGCCGCGAGCTTGGCGTGCCATTGTCGACGCTCGAGGAAACGCCCGAGCTCGATCTCACCGTCGACGGCGCCGACGAGGTCGACCCGGAACTGACCCTGATCAAGGGCGGTGGCGGCGCGCTGTTGCGTGAGAAAATCGTGGCCGCGGCCTCGCGGCGCATGATCGTGATTGCCGACCGATCGAAAATGGTCGAGACGCTCGGCCGGTTTCCCCTGCCTATCGAAGTCAACCAGTTCGGCCTGCGCGCCACCGAGATCGCGGTGGCCGCCACGGCTGGAAATCTGGGCCTTTCCGGTCCGGTTACATTGAGGATGACGGGAGGCCAGCCTTTTGTTACAGACGGCGGCCATTTTATCCTCGATGCATCTTTTGGCCGCATTCCGGATACAAGAGCGCTTTCGAATGCTCTCCACGCCATTCCGGGCGTGGTCGAGCATGGTCTTTTCATCGGGCTGGCGTCAGCGGCCATCATCGCCGGCGGCGACGGCATCCAAACCGTCCATGCCGCCCGAAAACCAGGGAGTTCTACCGACCATGATGTTGCATAACCGGGTTCGCGGCCTTTGCGCCGTTCTGGCGGCTTCGGCCGTCTTGGCCTTCTCCTCGCCGGCGTTTTCGCAGGATGTCACGGAATCGCACCTGAAGGCTGCCCGGGCAGCAGTCGCGGCGATCCATGCGACCGACTCCTTCGACAACATCCTGCCGCAAGCGGCGGCCGCCCTCGAATCGCAGCTCATCCAGAAGAATCCGGATATGCAGGAACTGATCGGCAAGACGGTCAACGAGAAGGCGATGGCACTCGCCTCGCGCCGCGCCGACCTCGAGAAGGAAGCGGCTCTTGCCTATGCGAAGGTGTTTTCCGAAAAGGAACTCAATGATATCGCGGCCTTCTACAGTTCCGAGTCCGGCAAGAAGCTGCTCGACAGCGGCCCAACCGTGACGCGTGATTTGGTCAAGGCTGCCGACATCTGGCAAAACGGCCTCGCCCGCGATCTCGCCCAGCAGGTCGGCGAGACCCTGGCAGCGGCTGCCAAGGCCAAGGCACCAGCCGCGCCCGCGCCTGCAGATGGAGCCGCACCTGCCGACAATGCAGCCCCGACAGATGGCGCGGCACCCGCCGACGGTTCGGCTCCTGCCGACGACACGCAGAATTGACCCTGCGTTTTCAAATGCGGCCTCCGCCGCCGTCTGTGAAGCCCGGCTTGCCCGGGCTTTTCTTTTGGCCGTTTGCGGCCTACCTGTCACTGACGTTTTCCGACGTTCAAGGAGCCGTCTATGGCCGGTTATGACTACGATCTCTTCGTTATCGGCGGCGGCTCGGGCGGGGTGCGGGCGGCGCGCGTCGCCGCGGCACTTGGCAAGCGCGTCGGCATCGCCGAGGAATACCGTTTCGGCGGCACCTGCGTCATTCGCGGCTGTGTGCCGAAAAAACTCTATGTCTATGCTTCGCAATTCCCGGAGCATTTTGCCGACGCGGCCGGCTATGGCTGGACAGTGCCGGAAGCCAGTTTCGACTGGCAGACGCTGGTCGCCAACAAGGATCGCGAGATCGGCCGGCTGGAAGCGATCTACAAGAAGAATGTGCAAGGCGCCGGCGGCGAGCCCTTCCATTCACGGGCTATGATCGTCGATCCGCACGTGGTGCATCTTCTGGGCGAGGACCGCACCGTCACCGCCGACCAGATTCTGATCGCCACGGGCGGCCGCCCGGCGGCGCATCCGGCGCTGCCCGGCCACGAGCACTGCATCTTCTCCAACGAGGCTTTCGACCTCACGGCGTTGCCAAAGGCGATCATGATCGAAGGCGGCGGTTATATCGCGGTCGAGTTCGCCAACATCTTCCACGGCCTCGGCGTCGACACCACGCTGGTCTATCGCGGCAAGGAGATTCTCAGCCGCTTCGACATGGACCTGCGGCGCATGCTGCACGAGACGATGGAAAAAAAGGGGATAAGGATACTGTGCCATTCGGTGACAGAGTGGGTGCGCAAGCGGCCGGACGGCCGGCTCGACGCTCTTCTCACCAGCGGCAAGGTGCTAACGGTCGACCAGGTCATGCTGGCCATCGGGCGCGTCCCCAACACCGAGAATATGGGCCTGGAAGGCATTGGCCTCGAGATGACCGCGGTCGGCGCGATCAAGGTTGATGACTATTCCCGCACCAATATCGACAACATCTGGGCGATCGGCGATGTCACCAACCGCGTGCAACTGACCCCGGTGGCGATCCACGAGGCGATGTGCTTCGTCGAGACGGCATTCAAGGACAACCCGACCGCGCCCGACCACGACACGATCGCCACGGCCGTCTTCTCGCAACCCGAAATCGGTACTGTGGGCCTGTCGGAAGACGAAGCCGTCAAGCGTTTCGCCGAGATCGAGATCTATCGCGCCAGCTTCCGGCCGATGCGCCATACGCTGTCGGGCCGTGACGAGAAGATGATGATCAAGCTGGTGGTCGATGGCGCCTCGCGCAAAGTGCTCGGCGCCCACATATTGGGGCCGGATGCGGGAGAGATGGCGCAACTGCTCGGCATTCCGCTGAAGGCAGGACTGACCAAGGATGATTTCGACCGGACCATGGCGGTACATCCGACCGCCGCGGAAGAACTCGTCACCATGTACAAGCCGACATACCGCGTGAAAGACGGCCAGCGCGTCTGATCTTTCTTCTGCCGCCAGCGCTTGCCTCAGAGGGGAGCAATCAGCACCGCTTGCTCGTGACTTCGGCGGCCGCATCGACCAGGCCTCGAGGAGGAGCGCACGTCGGCGCGCCTCCTTTTCGCTCGACGGGGCGAAGCTCTCTTCAGCCGCGCCGCCAGCCTTGCCGGCGGCGGAGACAGTTGTCGTGCTACAGCAGCGTGCCGCGCAAGATGACCAGCGCCACCGAGAAATAGATCACCAGCCCGGCGACATCGACCAGCGTGGCGACGAACGGGGCCGATGCGCTGGCGGGGTCGAAGCCGATCCTTTTCAGGGCGAACGGCAGCATCGACCCGGACAGGGAGCCAAAGGTGACGATACCGACCAGTGCCGCGCCGACCGTCGCGGCAATCAGCGGCCAATGCGGGCCGTAATCGTAGAAACCCATATACTGCCAGAGTGCGATGCGGCAGATGCCGACCACACCCAGCATCGAGCCGAGCACCAGTCCGGTCGGCAGTTCGCGCAAGGCGACGCGCCACCAGTCGCGCAGCCCGATCTCACGCAGCGCCAGTGCGCGGATGACCAGCGAGGTCGCCTGCGAGCCGGAATTGCCGCCGGAGCTCATGATCAGCGGAATGAACAGCGTCAGCACGATCGCCTTTTCCAGCTCTCCCTCATAGCTTTGCATGGCGTTGGCCGTCAGCATCTCGCTGATGAACAAGGCGCAGAGCCAGCCGCCGCGCTTCTGGATCATGGCGAGGAAGCTCATCTTCATGTAGGGCTCGTCAAGTGCTTCCATGCCGCCGAAGCGATGCACGTCCTCCGTCGTCTCTTCGATCATCGTGTCGATGATGTCATCGATCGTGACGATGCCGAGGATCTTGCCGTGATCGACGACGGGGACCGCGAGCAAATCGTATTTCGAGATCGTCTGCGCCAGATTTTCACGATCGGTCAGCGGGGTGACCGTCACCGGCACGCGGTCCGGCGCCACGGACATGATGGAGTCGTCCGGCTCACCGGTGATGAGCCGGCGCAAACCGGTCGACCGCACCAGGAGATGCGTTTCCGGATCGACGATGTAGATCGCGTAGACGGTCTCGCGCGTCCGCTCGACCTTGCGGATGTAATCGAGCGTGCGCCCAACGGTCCAATCCGAGGGAACGCTGACGAATTCGGTCGTCATGATCGATGCGGCGCTGCCTTCGGGATAGCCCAGAATGGAAAGAAGGGTCGCGCGCAGGGGCGGCGCCAGCGCACCGAGCAGCTCGGATCGAGCCGGTTCGTCGAGCTCGCGCAGGATGTCGGCAGCCCGGTCGACCGACATGGCGGTGAGCAGCTTGCTTGCCTTGGGGCGGGGCAAGGCCTCCACGAGTTCGGGCGCGCCTTCGAGCTCAGGCTGATCGAATATTTCGACCAGCCGCTCGAAAGGCACGGCGCAAAGCAGATCCGTCGCCGTTTCGCGCGGTTCATGGTTGAGCGCCTCGACGACGTCGGCGACGTGGTCGTTTGCAAGGATGCGGGCGATGGCGACGGCCTCGTCGTCCGCTACGGGAGAAAAATCGTTCATGGCTCACTCCTTGCCGTCCGGCAGGACATGAACCACTCAGGTCACGTCTGGGCGGACGGCGGTTGCGTTCGACTAATACTGTCGCCAGGCATGGCGCGGTGACCTTTCCGCTTGCGGGTTCGGATTTGACTATCAGCAAGCCGGCGCAACATAGGAGCGCGCCTTGCCGAGTCAATCGCGGTGAGGAAGGAAAACGGTGCCTGATGGCCCCCGATCGCGAGACTGTGATCGCCGACTGCCGTATTGTCCGGCAAGTCGCGGTGAACTCATCGTTATTTCTGCTTGAGCCGGCGCGAGAAGCGCAGCCATTTGTCCTCGACTGGCTGTGGCTGAACCAGAATTGTGGTGAGTTCGACCGGCAGCGCCGGGGTCAGAGGCTTCTTGGTGGCGACGCCGTCTGCGATCAAGACCATGCTGTGGTAGAACTCGGTGCCGGCGACAGATCTCGGCGCCACGGCTTCGTGCATGACGCTGATCACGGTCACGTCGGGGCAATTGTCCTTGATAGCCTGGTGGAAGGCAATCTTGCCATCCGGGTCGAGCGCACCGGTCGCTTCATCGAGGAACAGCAGTCCTGGCTGTTGCAGTATGATGCGGGCCACCACCAGTTTCTGCTTCTGGCCGCCCGATAGCACCTGATCCCAGCTTTTGCCCTCACGGCTTTCATAGGCCATATGCTCGATGAAGTCGCCAAGGCCAGCCTTGTGCAGCGCCGCGGCCACTTGCGCATCGCCATGATCGTGTTCGGAGCCAGGTAGGCAAACGAGCTGTTTCAGCGAGACCTGCTGCAGCTTGACCTCCTGGGCGGCATAGAAGCTCTTCACCCCTTCGGGGAAGACGATGGTGCCGCGACCATAGGGCCACAGACCATTGATCGCCTTGATCAGCGAGGTCTTGCCGCAACCGGATTCGCCTTTCAGGAACGTCCACTCGCCGCGACGGAAGCGCAGGTTGGCAGCACTGAGGAACGGGGTCGCGTCCTCACCCTGATGCGCCAGTTCGAGTTTCTGGATGGTCAGGCCGAAGACCGGATTCTGGGAGGCATAGTGGAAGTCGCAACGGCCGCTCTGGCTGTAGAACTCCTGCGGGTACTGAACATTTTCGATCGCATTGGCGAGTTCCGTCACACGTTGGCTGTTGGCGCGCAGCGTGGCTATGGCCGGCATGACATGGATGAACCACGAGCATTGGCCGATCAGCGAATTGACCAGTTCGGAGCCGGTTATGTAGCCCTTGAGATCAAGACCATTGTGGATGAATGGTACGAGGCCGGGCCCATAGGCAACGATGCGGGCGCCGATGAAATTGTAGATCAGCTCGAACGACATATAGACGGTGTTGACGACGTTCAGCCGCGACCAGGTCCCGTCGATATCGACATAAAGTCGGCGATGCATGGTCTTCTGCACGCCTTCGCCATGGGAAGCCGCGACGTGGAAACTGCGGCGCAGGAAGGTGGTCAGTTCGCCGCGGTAGCTGCCCTCGGCCTGCTGCATCCGGACATTGAGGCGCTCGAGCAGGCCGCCGAGCTTGACCGCGATCCATGTGTTCAGCGGCACATAGGTGGCGACCGCCAGGAAGGCCAGGACGGCGCTGCCATAACTGCCTAGGAATCCCAGCCCCTTCACCTCGACGGAAGTCTCGAGCAGCTTCTGGCCGACGAAATAGAGTGAGGTCGCGACACCGAGCACGCCCATGGCGAGGCCGATGGCGCCGCCTGTCATGTCCTTGATCGATTCCTGGATGCGCTGGTCAATGTTGTCGGGAGCGGGCGTGCTGCCGCCTGGCGAAGCATGCTGGGCATGGAAATGGGTGTGGTTGCCATCCAGCAGGGCCTCGTTGAAGCGGCTGTCGAGCCAACCGCGCCATTTGCGGTGCAGCGTCACCGAGACAAGATTGCGGATCCCGGTAAAGCCGGCATCCTTGAGAACAACCAGCAAGGCAAGAATGCCGGCATTGATCAAGAGCGTCCGCAGCGGCGTGGTGTTTGCGGCATCGTGGAAGAAGGCGATCGAGTTGACCAGTTCACCGGAGGCTTCGGCGAACCATACCCCCGCCTTGCTGGAGAGAGCCGTGAGCAGCGCTATCACCAGCGTCAGCGTCCAGGCTTCCTTCCACCGGTCCGAAATCCAGTAGGCTCGCATGAGCCCCCAGAAACTGCGCATCGAGGATACCGGCGTCAAATGCGACTGCCCCGTGGCGTCGCTGCGTAGTCCATCCGGTACTGACTCTTGCGATCGTCTTCCGATCCGAATCACGATCCCGCCCAAACCTTTTTTGTTTTGTTACGGATGGTAACACCAATTGATCATTTTCTATTAATTTTTGTAGAGGGGCAGCGGGATTGAAGTTCCGGGCGTGTCGGCAATGCAACAGCACCGCCCTTCCAAATGTCGCGCCGAAGCTGACAAAAAGGCTGTTTAATATAATGATATCAGCTAGTTGTGAAATTACGCGGCAGGGCGCGCCTACTTTCCCTTGGGGAAGGCATTCACACGAATTCGTGACTCATTTGCTTGCCCGACCAGCCGATTTTTCATTGCGGGCCCACCAGAATTTCCGAAACAGCCGTCCTTAATGGCTGGTTCCTTGCCGGCATCATCCTTGCCGGCAGCCGAGAAATGGCGCGCGACCGTGTTGGCGGAGCGCCATGCTTGTGGATCACCTCACCGCGCCTTGAACCACATGCCTGACCATGGCGCCGGAATCGAGGATGTTGAAGTTACCGCCATTGGGCCGGAAATCCGTCGCCGAACGGGTAGATGCCGACGACTCGCCAAGTCGCCGTGCGAGGCATTGCCTGCTGTCCGATCCCTATGGGCCGTCCTTTGCTTGAGGGTGAAAACCTGGCCCGGAGGGCGTCAGCCGACTGCGTCCAACTCGCCGCGCGCCTTGGCCGCCGCGACCTGGCGAATGGCATCAGCCAGGGTGTCGACGTCCTGTGCGCCCATAACGGCATATTTGCCTTCGAGCAGGAAACAGGGCACGCCCGTTATGCCCATGCGCGAGGCTGTGGCGATCTCGGTGCGCACAGCTTCGACATCTGCGTCGGTCGGCAAGAGTGTAGCCACCACGGACGCGTCCATGCCGGCTTCGCGGGCGGCTTCGATCAACACGGCATGGTCGCCGATGTTGACGCCTTCCTCGAAATTCAACTGGAAGAGGCGACGCACCAGCCTGTTCTGTACCGCTTCGCCGGCAGCGCCAGCCCAGCGGATCAGGCGGTGCGCATCCAGTGTGTTTGGCGCCACCTTGATGGCATCGAAAGCAAAGGAAATGCCTTCTGCTTCGCCGAGCGGTTCGATACGGCCATGAATCTCGCGAATGCGCTCGTCGCTGCCGAATTTGGCCAACATATACTCCCGGCGGTCCTTGCCTTGCGGCGGAATGGTCGGATCGAGCTGGAATGGCCGCCAGCGTATATGCACGTCCACATCGCCAGCCGCGGCGACCGCCCTGTCCAGCCGCTTCTGGCCGATGAAGCACCAGGGGCAGACGACGTCGGAGACCACATCGACGGTTATGGCGTTCGCTTGCCTCATCTCGATCTCCGGATTTTCAGTTCGGTTTGCGCCACCAGCTTGGCAGCTGATAACCGAATATGGGCGTCTTCCGCGGATGTTCCAGATAATTCCAGTAAGCAAGCCACTGCTGTGTGTTGTACTGCATTGGCACGATGTAGTTGCCGGAGATCAGCAGCCGGTCGAGAACCCGGACGGCCGCGACATAATCCTCCTTCGAGCGGGCGCGCAGCATGGCGTCGATCGCCATATCGACGGCAGGATCAGCAACACCGGCGAGATTGAAGGAGCCCTCACGTTTAGCCTCCGTAGATGCCCAGCGTCCGATTTGCTCGCTACCGGGCGAGAGCGAGTTGGACGAACCACTTGCCCCCACCAGCACCTCGAAATCGAAACGTTGCTTGCGCGATTGGATCTGATCGCCATCGAGGCTGCGAATGCTGACGTTGATGCCGATCTTCTCCAGCGTGCGCTGATAGATGGCGGCAAGGCGCTCGTCGTCTTGTGAGGCGGTCAGGATTTCGAAACCGAAGGGTTTTCCCTCTGGATCGAGCATCACTCCGTCCTGCACTTTGTAGCCGGCATCTTTCAACATTTCGAAGGCGACTTTCAGCACCTTGCGATCATTGCCCGTACCGTCGGTAACCGGGGGCCGCCAGGTACCGTCCATCACATCGGCCGGCACACGGCCGGGGTAGGGTGCCAGCAGTGCTTTCTCCCGATCGTCAGCCGGATGGCCAAGTGCGGAAAGTTCGGAGTTCTGCCAAAAACTCATGGTGCGGCTATACCTGCCTCCATAAAGGTTCTTGTTGGCCCATTCGAAATCGTAAAGCATCCCAAGCGCGCGCCGCACCACGGGGTTCGAGAATTTCTGCAACCGCGTGTTGAACAGGAAACCTGTCACGACAGGCGGAATTCCGATGTCGAAGGTTTCGGCGATCACCTCGCCCTTATGGAATGCCGGAAAATCGATGTCGCGCTCGCGTTTGACCGGATCACCTTCGTCATCGATGGCGCACAGGCCCTTTTTGAAAGCTTCAATTTTGGCATTGGCGTTGAGAAAATATTCGATGGTGATCTGATCGTAATTGTCGAAGCCGCGCTTGGATGGAAGGTCCTTGCCCCAATAGTCCGGGTTGCGCTTGAAGACGATGCGCTGGCCGGGCTGTACCTTGTCGACCGTGTAGGGTCCGCTGCCGATCAACGGCTTTAGCGTCGTCTTGTCGAAAGTCTCCTTGTCGAAGGCATGTTTCGGGATGATCGGCGTCAGCGCGATGATTAGCGGAAATTCCCGGTTAGCCTTGTCGTTGAAGGTGAAGCGCACACTGTGGTCGCCAGTCTTCTCGAGCCTAGCGATCATGCTCATGCGATCACTATAGGGTGGACGCCCCTTCTCGGCGAAGACATCGTAAGTGAACAACACATCCTCCGGCGTCACCGGCTCGCCGTCCGACCACTTGGCTTTCGGATTTAGATGGAATTCGATGCTCTTGCGCTCGGGGTCTATGTCCGCGCTGTCGGCAAGCAGGCCATAAAGGCTGAACGCCTCATCGTAATTGCGCTGCATCAATGGCTCGAAGACGAGGTTGCCGTAGTCCTGGTCAATCATGCCCCGGGCAGTTGTGCGCAGGCTCTTGAGGATAAAAGGATTGAGGTTGTCGAAGCTTCCGACCCTGCAATAGGTGATGCTGCCGCCCTTTGGCGCGTCCGGATTGACGTAGCTAAAATGCGTGTAGTCCGGCGGCAGAGCCGGCTCCCCCTGCATCGCAATAGCGTATTTCGGCTCCGACTGCGCCGGCACCAGTAATAGGGCGAGAAATGATGTCGCGGTGATCAGCCAAACGAGAACGCGGCTCATGACCGTCTCCTTAACAGATCGGCTCGATGATTCGGTGCGCACCCTAGCATGGGGCAACTGTGTGCCGGCCAATGGTGTCATCAAGAATTACAAGTGGGCGGGCTGGATTCAGCACCGCTTGCAGTGTAACACGCCGTCCGAAGTCATTCTGTTGCCTCATTTCGGCAACAGGTAGCTGGACCACACGGCACGAAGAAGCCGGTCCCAGGATCATTTGAGAGGAAGTGCACGACATGACGAGCCTGAACAGCAATGCGTACCGCCTTTCGGTCATGGCCGCAGGCGTGGCCGGCTTTCTGGGCGCAGGACTTCCCTCTGCTTCCGCACAGCAGCAGCCGCAAATCCCGCAGGGCTGGTTCAAGGCCTGCACCAAGCAGGAGGACGTCGACATCTGCAACGTCCAGAACATCGTCACCGCCGGCAATGGCCAGCTCGTCACTGGTGTGAGCTTGATCGAGCTGAAGGGAAAAGTGAACCGTAAGGTGTTTCAGGTGACGGTCCCGACCGGCCGTCTGGTGCCTCCCGGCATCGGCCTGCAGATCGACACCGGCAAGGCGCAGAAGCTCGACTATGTCATCTGCTTCCCGGATCGTTGCGTTGCGGAAGTACCGCTGACCGACCAGCTCGTCGGAGCCTTCAAGAAGGGCCAGGCGATTACGCTGACCTCCGTCAATTTCCAGAACCAGCCGAACCCGATCAAGATCGCGCTGCAGGGTTTCAGCGGCGCTTATGACGGCCCGCCGCTGCAGCAGTCTGATATCGAAGACCGGCAGAAGAAACTTCAGGACTTCGTGGCCAAGAACAACCAGGACTTCGCCAAGAAGCTCAAGGACGAGCAGGACAAGGCGAAGACCGCCAACTGATCACCGGCATCGGGTCATTCCCGGGTCAAAAAGCGGGGTCATGCCCCGCTTTTTTCGTTCCCGGCCTTCCCTGGATTTGCCGGCGGATCAGTGCCGCGACTGGCGTTTCGGCTCGTATCGCCCGTCGGGCTTCTTGTCGAACATCTCCTTGATCTGCGGGTGGCGGACCGGCTCCCCGGACTGATCCTCGAGCAGGTTCTGCTCGGATACATAGGCGACATATTCGGTTTCCGAATTCTCGGCGAGCAGGTGATAGAATGGCTGGTCCTTGCGCGGCCGCACATCGGCGGGGATCGCCTCGTACCATTCCTCGGTGTTGGCGAATTGCGGGTCGACGTCGAAAATGATGCCTCGAAACGGAAACAGGCGGTGGCGAACCACCTGTCCGATTGCGAATTTGGCCGTTTTCATCGTACTCACCGCTGAATTCCTTGACTTTATTTGGCGTAGACTCCGACTCAATTCAATCCCGGAGCGTTTGAGCGTCCTCAATCTACGCGGATCGCGGCGCAAAGGTTTTGATCGACGTGATCAATCTCGACGCGCTCCGGCGTCGTGGGTCGCAGGGATGTCCGCAAAATTGCTACCGGCGCATTGGCTTTCGCAGGCCGCCCGCAAGCGCCGCGAAGCCGCTGCCGGGACGAAGCCCTTCGCGCATGAAAAACGCGCGGAGCGGCGCAAACCCGCCAAGCACGCCGAGACCGGCGCCACGTGCCATCTGCGCGGGCAGCATGTCGGAAAGCAGCGACATGTTGAGCAGATTGACGGCGCTGCTGCGTGCCAGAATATCGGGGCGGCGTTTGAAATCGTAGGCGGCAAGGGCCCGGGCCGCACCTGGATCTCGGCGATTTTCGTTCGCAATTCCAACCAGATCGTCGATATCCCTGATGCCAAGGTTGAGACCTTGCGCACCGATCGGCGGGAATACGTGGGCGGCCTCGCCGACAAGCGCCACACGCTGTCGCGCGAAGCGCAGAGGGGTCACGGTTGAAAGCGGATAAATCTGCCGGCCCGGCTCCACCGTCACCCGACCCAGCATCGACTGCATCCGCTGCTCGACCCGCAAGGAGAGCGCTGCATCATCCAATGCGGCAAGGTCCTTGGCGGTCTCGGGCTTCACCACCCAGACGAGGCTTGAGCGGTTGCCGGGCAACGGAACCTGCGTGAACGGACCGGTCTCGGTATGGAACTCCGTCGAAGCGAAGGCATGGTCGCGGCTGTGGCCGAAATTGAGCACCAGCGCTGCTTGCGGGTAGGAGCGCGCGGCGGTCGAAATGCCTGCCGCTTCGCGAGCCGGCGACTGGCGTCCATCGGCCGCGACTGCCAGCGATGCGTCAACCTCGCTGCCATCCGCCAGTTCGGCATGGGCCTTGCCGGTACCAAGATGCCAGGTCTTGACCATGGACCTCAGCCATTCGATCCCGGAATGATTGGCCACCTTGCTAGCAAGCGCCGGAGCAAAGACGCTGTTGGGCAGGTTCAGGCCGAACTGCTCCTCGTTGATCTCGCTGGCGCGGAAGGTGACGACGGGGCTGCGGATCAGCCGGCTGGTCGCATCGACGATGCGCATCACTTTCAAGGGTGCGGCTTTGGACTTGATCGCTTCGAGGACATCAAGTCGCTCCAGTACCTTCAGGGCAGGGCTCATCAGCGCCGTGGTGCGGCCATCGGGGGCTGAAGCCTCTGGCCCGACAAGCGTCACCGGGAAGCCGGCACCGGCGAAAGCGAGCGCCGCGATCAGCCCCGCCGGCCCGGTGCCGGCAATCAGTATGCGCGCTGTTTCCTGATGCTCCAAGATCGGCTTTCCGGCTTGCTGTGCGAGGCGGCCCAACCAGACCTGCCAGTGGAGGAGCATATAGGTCAGATCATGCGGCTTGATCAACGCGGCGATTCGGCCCATTCGGTTGTCATGACCGGCCACCAGCA
This sequence comes from Mesorhizobium sp. B2-4-12, assembly GCF_006441575.1. Taxonomy (NCBI): domain Bacteria; kingdom Pseudomonadati; phylum Pseudomonadota; class Alphaproteobacteria; order Hyphomicrobiales; family Phyllobacteriaceae; genus Mesorhizobium; species Mesorhizobium sp. B2-4-12. The sequence goes on along the minus strand of NZ_VFVC01000002.1, from coordinate 62,565 downwards.
CGATTTCAGCCATCTCGACCGCGCCGGCCGCGCCATGGCGAATGTCGCGCGCAAGCCGCGCCTGACGGTCAACATCGTTGTCGGTGCCAGCATTCTGCTCGCTTGGCTGTCGCTGGCCGCGATGGCGATCCGCGGCGCCGAGGCTCGGGGCGGCGCGCCGGGCGATGCTCTCCTGCGTGGCCTGCCGCAACTGCCGCTGCCCGATTTTCTGGAACGGTTCTTCGCGCTCTGCCTTTCTCCGGCGCCGCTGAATGGAAGCGTCGGCCTGAGTGCCATGGCACTCATCCTCATGTGGTTCCTGATGGCGATCGCCGCGATGCTGCCGTCCGCTGCGCCGATGGTCCGCACCTATTGCGAGATCGCCGATACAGCCCGGATCAAGGGCGAGCCGGTCGTTCATCCGCTGGTGCTGGTCGCCGGTTATCTTGGCGTCTGGTTCGCCGCCTCGATGCTGTTCGCGGCACTCACGCTCGCGGTGCATACATTCGCCGCATCCGACGAACTGTTCGAGCCGCTGCTTGGCGTTGCCGGCGCAATCGCATTGCTGATTGCCGGTCTTTACCAGTTCAGCGGCCTCAAGGAGGCCTGTCTGAAGAAGTGCCGCAATCCGTTCTCGATCCTGTTTTCGAACTGGAGTGCCAAAGCGGGCCGCGTCTTCAGGCTGGGTATCGCCCAAGGCTTCTGGTGCCTCGGCTGCTGCTGGGCGCTGATGCTGGTGATGTTCGCCGTGGGCGTGATGAACGTCTTCTGGATGGCGCTAATCGGCCTGTTCACCCTGATTGAAAAACAAACGACGGGCAGTCTTCCAACCCGGCTGGGCGGTGCGATACTGCTTGTCTGGGCAGCCGCGCTGCTAGTAATCTCGCTGTGACTGGGGGAAATTCGATGACAGATCAGGGCTGGGCGATGAAAGGAGAGCTCGTACTCTCCTGCAATTGCACGGTTTTCTGCCCTTGCGTGCTGTCGCTTGGGAGTCACCCTCCGACCGAGGGCTATTGCCAGACCTGGGCTGGTTTCCGTATCGATTCCGGACATTTCGGCGAGGTCGATCTTTCCGGCCTCAACCTTGGACTGATCATGGAAATCCCCGGTTACATGAGCCGCGGCAACTGGACCGCGGGCCTGTTCATCGACAAACGCGCCTCGATCTATGCGGTCAAGGCATTGACGAAGATCTTCACCGGCGCGGCGGGCGGGACCACATCGCTGCTGTCGATCCTCGTCGGAAAATTCCTGGGTGTCGAACAGGTGCCGATCACCTATGAGACGCGGGACAAGACGCGTATCTTCCAGATACCGAAGATCATAGACGGGGCGGTCACGCCAATTCCGGGCAAGGATCGCGAGAAGGATACGGTGATCAGCAATTCGGAATACTGGATCGCGCCGGAGATCATCGTGGCCAGGTCCGACAAGAGCAAGATGCGGGCCTTCGGCCGCAACTGGAATTTTGCAGGCCGCTCGGCCGAAATCTGCAAGCTGGATTGGCGGGGCCCGTGAGCAAGAACACAACGGCCAGGAAAGCCGCTAAGAAGATCGCCGACCGGATTCCGCGACCCAAAAAGAAAGTCACCTGGCCGCAGGCGAGGGCGTTCTCCGTCCATCTGCTCACGGCATCAGGCTCGTTCCTTGCGTTCCTGTCGCTGGTGGCGGCGAGCGAGGAGCGCTGGACGGCAATGTTCTGGTGGCTTGGTCTGGCGCTGTTCGTCGACGGTATCGACGGGCCGATCGCCCGAAGACTCGAGGTCAAGGAAATCCTGCCGACATGGTCGGGCGAACTCCTCGACAACATCATCGACTACGTGACCTACGTGCTGATCCCGGCCTTCGCGCTCTACCAGCGCGGCTTCATGGGCGAGGGCCTGTCGTTTCTGTCGGCGGCGATCATCGTCGTCTCCAGCGCGATCTACTATGCCGACACCGGCATGAAGACGAAGGAGAATTTCTTCAAGGGATTCCCCGTCGTCTGGAACATGGTGGTGTTCACGCTGTTCGTCATCGAGCCGGGACAATGGGTTTCGTTCGCCGTGGTGGTGGTGGCCGGCATCCTGACGTTCATCCCGATCAACTTCATTCATCCGGTGCGGGTGGTGCGGCTGCGCCGCATCAATCTCACGATCACCCTTTTGTGGTGCGCCTTCGGCGCGCTTGCCCTTGCACAGGCGGCTCTCGCAGCCTTCTACGACCAGATCGGCGTGCTCGGCGAACAGGTCAGCACTTTCACCAAGATCGGCATCACCGTTACCGGGCTTTATCTGGCCTGCATCGGTGGCATCATGCAGTTCTTTCCAAATCTCGGTGCCAAGAAGACCTGATCGGCAGCTCCCAGAGGAAGCTCAATCCATGTCCAAAGCAATCCGCATCCACGCCCATGGCGGCCCGGAGGTTCTGACCTATGAGGACGCCGATCCCGGCCGGCCGGGAGCGGGGCAGATCCTGGTCAGGCATACGGCAATCGGCCTTAACTTCATCGATGTCTATCATCGCTCGGGCCTTTACCCGCCGCCCGGCGGGTTCCCGCTCATTCCGGGCAGCGAGGCCGCCGGCCTGGTGCTGGAGGTCGGGCAGGACGTCGACTGGCTGAAGCCGGGGGACCGGATCGCCTATGCCGTAACAACGGGCGCCTACGCGCAAGAACGCGTCATCGACGCCAGCCGGGTCGTCAAGGTTCCGGACGGCATCAGCGACGAGCAGGCCGCCGCCATGATGCTGAAAGGCATGACCGCCGAGTATTTGCTGCGCCGGACCTTCAAGGTCAAGACGGGCGACACGATCCTGTTTCATGCCGCCGCTGGCGGCGTCGGGTTGATTCTCGGCCAATGGGCGAAACATCTGGGCGCGACCGTCATCGGCACGGCAAGCTCGAGCGACAAGATCGAACTCGCCAAGGCGCACGGCTTCGACCATGTCATCAACTACAAGGAGCAGGATTTCGTTGCCGGCGTCGCCGCCATCACCGACGGCAGGAAATGCGACGTCGTCTACGATTCTGTCGGCAACGATACTTTTCCGGCCTCGCTCGACTGCCTGAAGCCGCTCGGCATGTTCGTCAGCTTCGGCCAGTCCTCGGGGCCGATCCCGCCGTTCTCCATGTCCCTGCTGGCCCAGAAAGGTTCGTTGTTCGCGACCAGGCCAACGCTCTTCGTCTACAACGCAAGACGCGAGGACCTCGACGCCTCGGCGGCCGCGCTGTTCGAGGTGGTGCTCAGCGGCGCCGTCGAGATCAAGATCAACCAGCGCTATGCACTGAAAGACGCCGGCAAGGCACATCAGGATCTTGAAGGCCGACGGACGACGGGGACGACCATCCTGGTTCCCTGAGGGGGGCTGCCTTGGTTTTCACCGTATTGCCGCGGTCGCGGGCACCGTTTGCACGAAAAGCCGGCCTGCTGCATGTTGAGGCAAGGAAGGCTGATCTTTACCCTTGAGTTTCCGCTGAAATTCTTGAAGCTCTTTCAAGTCGGGTGCTGCTTTCGCACAAGAGCTGGCCACGCATACGATGCTTGCGGGAACACAGAACATATCCGGCAATCCGGATGGGAGGCACTTGTGAGTGCAAATCATGATGGGGCGAACCTGCTTGAGGTTCGTGGCCTGACCAAGATATTCGGCACGCTGACCGCGTGCGATCATGTCGACCTCAACATTGCCAAAGGTGAGATCCACGCGCTGCTCGGTGAGAACGGCGCCGGCAAATCGACGCTGGTCAAGATGCTGTTCGGCTCGCTGGAGCCGAATTCCGGCGAGATTTTCTGGAACGGCCAGGCGGTGCGGATCACCAGCCCCGGCGCCGCGAAAAAACTCGGCATCGGTATGGTGTTCCAGCATTTTTCGTTGTTCGAGGCGCTGACCGCGGCCGAGAACATCGCGCTGTCGCTGGATGACGGCTCGCCGATCAGCAGCATCGCGGCGAAGGCAAGGGCGCTTTCCTACAGCTATGGCCTGCCGCTCGATCCGGAATCGCTGGTCGGCGACCTGTCAGTCGGCGAGCGCCAGCGCATCGAGATCATTCGCTGCCTGCTGCAGACGCCTCAGCTCATCATCCTCGACGAGCCGACCTCGGTGCTGACGCCGCAGGAAGCGGACAAGCTGTTCGAGACGCTGGAGCGGCTGCGCGCGGAAGGCAAATCGATCCTCTACATTTCGCACCGGCTGGAGGAGGTCAAACGCATCTGCGACCGCGCCACCGTCTTGCGGCATGGCAAGGTGGTCGGTCACTGCAACCCGCGCCAAGAGACTGCCGCTTCGCTCGCCCGCATGATGGTCGGCAACGAGGTGCAGGCCGTGGTGAGGGCGCCGGTAGAGGGGATCGAAACCGCGCAGCCACTGCTCGAAATCCGCAGCCTCAGCCGCAAGCCCGCGACGCCGTTCTCCATTCCGCTCAAGACCATCAGCCTCAACGTCCGTGCCGGCGAGGTGATCGGTATCGCCGGTGTCGCCGGCAATGGCCAGGGCGAATTCTTCGAATCCGTCTCCGGCGAAGTCTTGCAGCAGGATGCCGCCTCGGTGCGCATCCGCGGCAAGGATGCCGGTGGCCTCACCATCACCGGACGGCGTCTGCTAGGGGCAGCCTTCGTGCCTGAGGAGCGTCTCGGTCATGGCGCGGCACCACGCATGAAGCTCTCCGAAAACCTGCTGCTGTCGCGCCATGCCACCGACGGCAAGGCCTTTGTCGGCACTGGCGGGATGGTCAAGAGCGGGGCCGTCTACGCCGCCTCCCAACGCATCATCGAGGCAATGGATGTGCGCAAGAGCGCGCCGGATCCCGAAGCTGCAGCGCTTTCGGGCGGCAATCTGCAGAAATTCATCGTCGGCCGCGAACTCGATCGCCGGCCAAGCGTGATGGTGGTGAACCAGCCGACTTGGGGCGTCGACGCCGGTGCCGCCGCCCATATCCGGCAGGCGCTGATCGAGCTTTCGCGCGGCGGATCGGCGGTGCTGGTTATCAGCCAGGATCTCGACGAACTGTTCGAAATATCCGACGCGATCGCGGTCATGCACAATGGCGAGCTTTCCAAGCCGATGCCGATCGCCGAAGCAACCTTTGAGAAGGTCGGTCTGCTGATGGGTGGCGCCGAGCCCGGCCACGCCGAACACACGCTGGAGACGGCATGATGCGCCTCGAACTCGTCAAACGCCCGCAGCGCTCCGCGCTGTTTTCGATGCTGTCACCATTCATCGCCTTCGCGCTGACGATCATCGCCGGCGCCATTATGTTCGCGCTGCTCGGGGTCAATCCGCTGACGGCGTTCCGGATCTACTTCATCGAGCCGATCAGCCAAGTCTGGCAACTGCACGAACTGGCGATCAAGGCGGCGCCACTGATCCTGATCGCGGTCGGCCTGTCTGTCTGCTACAAGGCCAACATCTGGAATATCGGCGCCGAAGGCCAGTTCATTTTCGGCGCTATCTTCGGCTCCATCATTCCGGTGCTGTTTCCACAATTCGAAGGCCCGCTGGTGCTGCCGCTGATGCTTCTGCTCGGCATGGTCGGTGGCGCGGCCTATGCGGCGATCCCGGCCTTGCTGAAGACCCGGTTCAATACCAACGAGATCCTGACCAGCCTGATGCTGGTCTACGTCGCCCAGCTCTTCCTCGACTGGCTGGTGCGCGGTCCATGGCGCGATCCGCAAGGCCACGGCTTCCCGCAGACAATCCAATTCGGCGATGCGGCTACCTTGCCGCAGCTGATGCCGGATGCCGGGCGCGCCAATTGGGGCTTCGTCTTCGCACTCGTTGCCGCGGTGCTGATCTGGATCCTGATGGGCCGCATGCTCAAGGGCTTCGAGGTCCGCGTGCTGGGTTCCAGCCCAAGGGCAGGGCGCTTCGCCGGTTTCGGCCTCAACCGCATGGTGTTCTTCGCCTTCCTGCTGTCTGGCGCGCTGGCCGGTCTTGCCGGCATCTCGGAAGTCTCCGGCGCTATCGGGCAATTACAGCCGGTGATCTCGCCCGGCTATGGCTTCACGGCCATCATCGTGGCATTCCTCGGCCGCCTCAATCCGCTCGGCATCATCGCAGCCGGCCTGGTGCTCGCGCTAACCTATCTCGGCGGCGAGGCGGTGCAAAGCGCGCTTGGCATTTCCGACAAGGTGGCGAGAGTGTTCCAGGGCATGCTTTTGTTCTTCGTGCTCGGCTGCGACACGCTCATTCACTACCGCATCCGGCTGATCGGCCTGGCGCTGACGAAACCGGATGGCGCGGCGAAGCTGGAAGCCGCGCCGAAGCTGAAGGAAGCCCGCTGATGGACATCACCGTCAACATCCTCCTGACCATCGCCACGGCGGCGACGCCGCTTCTCATCGCGGCGATCGGCGAACTGGTGGTCGAACGCTCCGGCGTGCTCAATCTCGGCGTCGAAGGCATGATGATCATGGGCGCGGTCGCCGGCTTCGGGGCCGGTTATCTGACCGGCTCGCCCTGGATCGGCCTTCTGGCGGCCATCGCCATGGGAGCTCTGTTCTCGCTGCTGTTTGCGGTCATGACGCTGTCGCTCGCCACCAATCAGGTTGCCACCGGCCTGTCGCTGACCCTGCTCGGCCTCGGCCTCTCCGGCATGATAGGAACGAGCTTCGTCGGCCAGCCGGGTGTCAGGCTGCCCAATCTCGACATTCCCGGGCTGAGCTCGGTCCCGGTCGTCGGCAAGCTGCTGTTCGGCCAGGATCCGGTGTTCTACATTTCAATCGCGCTGACGGCGGCGGTGATGTGGTTTCTGTTCAAGACGCGCACCGGGCTCACGCTGCGCTCGATCGGCGACAGTCATGCCTCGGCGCATGCGCTCGGCATCAAGGTCATCCGCTACCGTTATCTCTCGGTCATCTTTGGCGGCGCCTGCGCCGGCCTTGCCGGCGGCCATCTGTCACTGGTCTATACGCCGCAGTGGGTCGAGAACATGTCCGCGGGCCGTGGCTGGATCGCGCTGGCGCTGGTGGTGTTCGCGTCATGGCGGCCATGGCGGGTGCTGGCCGGCGCCTACATCTTCGGCGCGGTGTGGATCGGCCAGCTTCATGCACAGGCTTTTGGCATTCCTGTGCCCTCGCAGATGCTTTCTTCTCTGCCCTATCTGGCAACCGTCGTGGTTCTCGTTCTAATCTCGCGCAACAAGCGTCTGACGATGATGAACACGCCGGCATCCCTGGGGCAGCCATTCGTTCCGGATCGTTGACAACAATAAAAAGACGGGAAGCTCCAAGGCTTAAACTCAGAGAGGTAACACGATGAAAAAACTGCTTATTGCCCTGATGACCACGACAGCGGCACTTTCGCTGGCTGCGTCCGCAGAGGCTGCCGACAAGTTCAAGGCCTGCTGGGTCTACACGGGCCCGATCGGTGATTTCGGCTATTCCTACCAGCACGACCAGGGCCGGCTCGAGGTCGAGAAGGCGCTCGGCGACAAGGTCGAAACCGCCTATCTGGAGAACGTCTCCGAAGGCCCCGATGCCGACCGTGCTTTCGAGCGCCTGGCGCGCGAAGGCTGCAAGATCATCTTCGGCACGTCGTTCGGCTTCATGGACGCCGAAGTGAAGGTCGCCAAGAAGTTTCCGAAGGTGATGTTCGAGCACGCCACCGGTTACAAGACCGGTGACAATCTCGGCATCTACAATGCGCGTTTCTATGAAGGCCGCTACGTGCTCGGCCAGATCGCGGCCAAGGAATCGAAGTCCGGCGTGGCCGGCTACATCGTGTCCTTCCCGATCCCGGAAGTGGTCATGGGCATCAACTCCTTCATGCTCGGTGCGCAGTCGATCAACCCGAATTTCAAGGCCAAGATCGTCTGGGTCAATTCGTGGTTCGATCCCGGCAAGGAAGCCGACGCGGCCAAGGCGTTGTTCGACCAGGGCGCCGATATCATCGTCCAGCACACCGATTCGACCGCGGCGCTGCAGGTGGCCGAGGAGCGCAAGCTGCACGGCTTCGGACAATCTTCCGACATGATCAAGTTCGCGCCGCACGCGCAGCTGACCTCGCTGACCGACGAATGGGGTCCGTACTACATCAGCCGGGTGAAGGCGGCCATGGACGGCACCTGGAAGCCCGACAATGTCTGGCTCGGCATCAAGGACGGCGCTGTCAAGCTCGCGCCCTACACCAACATGCCCGACGACGTGAAGGCGATGGCCGAGGCGACCGAGAAGAAGATTGCCGGCGGCTGGAACCCCTTTACCGGGCCGATTGCCAAGCAGGACGGCTCGCCATGGCTGAAGGACGGCGAGGTTGCCGACGACGGCACGCTGCTCGGCATGAACTTCTATGTGAAGGGCGTCGACGACAAGCTGCCGCAGTAAGCGACGGCGACCTCAAATTGGGGAAGGGCGCCGCAGGGCGCCCTTTTTATTCGGCGGGATGCGTTGCGGCGGGGCCCCGGCCGCTGGGCCACGAAAGCAGTAGTGATACAGCACGACGGCGACTGCAGCAGCCAACCTCAGCAGGTCCAGCGTTGCAAAGTAGTTCTGCCTGGCAGGTCTGGCGTCCATGCCAAGCCTCTGCGTTTACGATCCGCAAACCATAAAGCAGGTGGCAGCCAAACAGGGTAAATGGCCGCAACTATCGCCAAATGGGATAAATCCAGCAATTCCAGGAAAAGTGCGTAGCGGTTTTCCGTCCGGAATTGCGCAAAAACGACGACCTGGAGCGGCTCAACGAACCGCTCTGGGTCATGTACTCATAACGGGGCGTTCGGAACGATCACGCTTCGATATCCGCTTGTACACCGTAAGCAGCGTGAACGCGGACATGCTTGGAGGCCCGAGAAGGGCCAGAAGGCGACATGTTGCGCCGCAACGGCAACGGAGGCCAAACTCCATTTCACGTTGGGTGCAGCCTGTCGTTCGTGGCGTTCGGTTGCGGCGACGGCATGGTGCCGAAATTGTTCCGGTCGTCACGTCGCGGTTTCGAACCGTCGAACAGCTCCCGCTGGCCCACGATTTCCGCCAGCATGTGTTCGCGAAACAGCCGCACACGCTTGGTGCGTCGGAGATTGGGATGGTAGAGCAGCCAGAGGCCGACATCATGATGCGGCTCCGGAGCGAGATAACGGAGCAGTCGGGCGTCATTGTCGCCCATGAAGCACGGCAGATAGGCGAGGCCCATTCCCTCGCGCAGCGCCGCGAGGGTCAACAAAGTATCGTCGACAAAAAAGCTGTGGTCGCGGTTGGGGCACGCAGCATTTGTCCACGACTGGTGGGAGGCGCAGCATTCCACGCCCAGCCATTTCGGCGTCGCACCGGAGCGCAATGAGGCCACATAATTGCGCTCGCCATAGACGGCGGAGGCGACCTTACTGAGCAACGTGCCGACCAGTGTCTCGTGCGGCGTGTTGGTCTGGCGGATCGCAACATCGGCCTGGCGCTTGGCCAGGCTGACATACTTGTTCGAGACCTGTATGTGCAACTCGATCTCTGGATATTTTGCGCTGAAGCGCGCGAATATCGGCATCAGCACCGACGAGGCCATGTTGTTGATCGCAGCGACGCGCAGAACGCCGGTTGGACGATCTTCTTCGCCGCCTAGCGCGCCTTCGATCTCCAGCACCTCGACTTCCATCTTGCTGGCAGCGAGCTTCAGTTCCTCGCCGGCGCTGGTGAGTTCGTAGCCCGACGCCTTGCGCTCGATCAGGCGCGTGCCGAGCTTTTGTTCTAGCACCTTGATACGGCGCGAGACCGTCGAATGCTGCACGTTGATCCGTTTTGCCGCGCCGCTGATCGATCCATCACGCGCGACAGCAAGGAATATCCTCAAATCATCCCACTGCATGGCGAGCCCCTGTCCTGTGCAAATTTGCACAAGGCGCGTCGAGATTTCGCGAATTCAGCCCAGGCTTTGCTGCGCTAACGTAACGTCCTCCGGAAGGCGATGATGGGACAAAAATAGGCAGATGCCAAGTCTCTCGCGTTGGCTGTGCCGTGTCCGGGCGCCTTACGGTCAGGATGAATGCTGGGTCGCATGACCCGATCAGAGAGGAGAAACGTCGTGCGCAATACAATCACCACAGTGGTGCAATTCCGGCTGCCACAGCCGATCAGCCTCGAGGAGGCGACGCGTCATTTCGAGTCGAGCGCCCCGAAGTACCGCAGTTTGCCGGGATTGATCCGGAAATATTACCTGCGGGCGGAGGATGGGCGCACGGCCGGTGGCGTCTATCTCTGGGAATCGCGTGCCGCGGCCGAGGCCGCCTACAGCACAGAGTGGCGCGAGCACGTTACGAAGGTCTTTGGCGGCGCGCCTGAGATCACCTGGTTCGACACGCCGGTGATCGTCGACAACGCGGCGCCGGCCAGCAAGGCGGCGTAGCCGGCGAAAGAAGTCGTCAGGATTGGCGCGGGCCGTGCCGTACTGGCGGCCCCACCGCCCTGCTGCGGTTATAGCGCGGCAGGGCGTCTGCGGTTTCGAACCAGGCAAGCCGCTCGGCCACGTGCACGTGATCAGACACCGTCGGCGTGTAGCGGCCCGCTACGACCAGCTCGCGGCCAATTACCTCGCATTCGTCCAACTCGCGTCAATACGGCTGTGGCTGCGCGTTAATGATGAGTCCACGGCCTAGACTGCTGAGCCGTAGAGATCGTAAGCGTCGGCGCGATCGATCTTGACGGTGACGATGTCGCCGGCGCGCAGCGGGCGGCGCGACTGGATATGGACCGAGCCGTCGATCTCGGGCGCGTCGTATTTGGTGCGGCCCTTGGCCGAGGTGCCGTGCGCCTCGTCGATCAACACCGGCAGGCGCTTGCCGACCTTCTTGGCGAGTTGCGTCGCCGAAATCTTCTGCTGGCGCTGCATGAAGCGGTGCCAGCGCGCTTCCTTGATCTCCTGCGGCACCTGTTCGAGGCCGAGATCGTTGGAGCGGGCGCCGCGCACCGGCTCGTATTTGAAGCAGCCGGCGCGATCGATCCTGGCTTCGTCCAGCCAATCGAGCAGTATCTCGAAATCATCGTCCGTCTCGCCGGGGAATCCGACGATGAAGGTCGAGCGGATGGCGAGATCCGGGCACACGTCGCGCCAGCCGCGAATACGCTCGAGCGTCTTTTCGCCATGTGCAGGCCGGCGCATGTTCTTCAGCACCCGCGGCGAGGCGTGCTGGAACGGAATGTCCAGATAGGGAAGGATTTTTCCTTCAGCCATCAGCGGGATGACATCGGCGACGTGCGGATACGGGTAGACATAGTGCATGCGCACCCAGATGCCGAGCTTGCCCAATTCCTGCGATAGATCGAGGAATTTCGCCCGCACCTCGCGGTCGCCGAACATGGACGTCTGGTACTTGATGTCGATGCCGTAGGCGCTGGTGTCCTGCGAGATGACGAGGAGTTCCTTGACGCCGGCCTTGGCCAGTTTCTCGGCTTCGCGCAGAACGTCGGCGGCCGGCCGCGAGACGAGATCGCCGCGCAGCGCCGGGATGATGCAGAAGGTGCAGCGGTTGTTGCAGCCTTCCGAGATCTTGAGATAGGCATAGTGGCGCGGCGTCAGCTTGACGCCCTGCGGCGGCAGCAGGTCGATATAGGGATCATGCGAAGGAGGGGCCGCCTCATGCACGGCGGCCATCACACTTTCATAGGCCTGCGGCCCGGTGATCGCCAGCACGTTGGGGTGCTTTTCGCGGATCACGTCGGGCTCGGCGCCAAGGCAGCCGGTGACGATGACCCGGCCGTTCTCCGACAGGGCGGAGCCGATGGCATTGAGCGATTCATCGCGGGCGGAATCGAGGAAGCCGCAGGTGTTGACGACAACGAGATCGGCGCCGTCATGCTTGCGCGCGATCTCATAGCCCTCGGCGCGCAGGCGCGTGATGATGCGCTCGGAATCCACAAGGGCTTTGGGACATCCAAGACTGACGAAGCTGACGCGCGGGGCGGACATGGGCAAGGTTCCAATGGATGCGGACCGGAAACGCTGATCCGGCCCGACATCTCGACATATGACGGTTTGCATGGCTCCGGCAGGAGCTCAATTTGGGCGGCGCAATAGCACGGGTTCGGCGATCAGGCAAACCGCCGGCCGGCGCGGTGCTTGCCGCTCAGTGTCCGCCCGACCCGAACCAAGGCTCCAGGAAGGCAAAATGCTCGGGGAATTGCTGCACCGCGCCGTCCAGCAGCATCTTGACCGCGACGTACAGAATGATCGCCAGACCGATATAGGCAATCCAGCGGTATTTGTGCAGCAGGCGCGCGACGAAGGATGCGGCAAAGCCCATCAAGGCGATCGACAGGACCAGTCCGACAATCAGCACCGTCGGATGGTTCATTGCCGCTCCCGCGACGGCAAGGACGTTGTCGAGCGACATCGAAACGTCGGCGATCACGATCTGCCAGGCGGCCTGCGAGAAGGTCTTGCTCGGTCCCTTGCCGGCCCCATCGCTGTCGAAGCCGCCATTGGACAGCGATTCGGTAGCGTCACGCTCCTGCTCGTGGCTGACACGCAATTCGCGCCACATCTTCCAGCAGACCCACAGTAGCAACAGGCCGCCTCCGATCAGCAGCATGGGGCCAATGGTAAGCAGCCATTGCGTGATCAGAGCGAAGAAAATGCGAAGAATGGTGGCGGCCACAATGCCGACGAGGATCGCCCGCTTGCGCTGGCTGGCCGGCAAGCCGGCCGCGGCGAGGCCGATGACAATGGCGTTATCGCCCGCGAGCGCAAGGTCGATGGCGATGACCTGAAGAAGAGCCGACAGGCCCGCGGCGGTAAATATTTCCATCGACCTGGAAGCCCTTCGCCGAGTGTTCGTTGTCGATTGTCAAAACGGGCCTAAAGGGATGGTCCGCTGGCGTCAAGACACAGCACTGGACAACACTGGAAAACCAATTCGTGGCCGTGGCATTACAGGGAATGTTCAGCAACCGCCGGCTCGCGACCCGAACTCGCGAAAAAACTAATCGTAGAGATTGTACTTTGCCCAGTCGCCTTCCGGGATCTCATTGCCGATTCGGTAGCGGAGCTGGAGAACTTGCATATGGTCCGGTCCCGTCTGGCACTTGAATTTCAGCCGGTACCACTGTCCTTTGCTGCGGAACGCCGCACCCGGGCTCCTGATCGCATCGGCGCTCATCTCGGGCGTCGCGAAGGCGTAGGCGACGACGCGATCGGCTTTGAACTTGCGGTCATCGTGGGTGATCCGATCCAGAACTTCGGCATCGCACCGCTGCTCGAGGCGGGTTTGCGGATCAAGTTTCATCAGCCCGGCACGCAAAGCATTGTCCATTGCGCTGGCCGGGAAGGCCAATATCAGCGACGCCACGGCCACCATGCAGAGTGTCTTCATGGGCGGGACAAGCACCATATTTTGTCTGAAAAATCAACAGAGAGGGGCACTCATGCCCGGCAAGTCCCGGCATTCAGGGGGGCGGCGCAATCAAAATCTCGTGTCGGACTTCGTCATGCGAGACCGGGGGCCAACGGACCAGCGAGGCGCGGCCGGCATCCGTGAGATCGTAGAGGCCACGGTCGACGCGCGCGAACCAGCCATAGACATTATGCTGCAGGATTTTCGGCGCGATCGGCGTCAGGACCTTCAGATCGCGCGGCCGTTTGGGACCATCGGCCATTGCGGCCGCGCAGGCGAGGGCGCTTTGGCGGTAAGCGGTCATGATCGGATTGCGCGACCCTCCGCCCGCGACAGGATCGCCGCGGCGGCGCTGATGCTCGTCGACAAGGCGGGAGCGGCGTCGAGCGTTCTTGCGCGGCGCAGGCGCAACCGGACTGAGAAGCACCTCGATACGGTCAGTCGCGGTCACGCCAAGCAAACCGAAGCCGAGCCGGCGGCAGAGGTTGCGGAACCTGGCGTCGCTTTCGCGGCCCTTGCCCCGCGCCGACATGCGCGCCGCCAGCCATACTTCGTCGCAAGCCGCCGCGCGGTCGACGCCTTGCAGCACCAGTTCGAGATTGAATTGCAGTTTCAATTCGCAGATGACGACGACCGCCGGCTCACCTTCGCGCAACGCGACGATGTCGCAGCCGCCAATTTCCCCCTTCACGACGAAGTCGAGACTTTCGAGGAACCGCTTCACCGGCGCATAGAGTGAGGTCTCGTTCATGTCTCAAGGCTTAGCCGATTCGACGCCAAAAGCCTTCCGGATGTGGAGGCTGGAATTTTGCCGGCAGCGGCCAAAACCGGCTCTCGACGCAGCGTCTGCTGCCACAAGGCGACACGGCAAATGTCGATTGGCCATGGGTCCTGCGTTCTCGATGCTAGCTCGTCAGGCCTCGGTGCTCGGCTGGGCTCGGTTCGAAACTTTCCTGCGGGGCCGGAGCGGATAGCCGATCTGTCCGAAATAGCTGGCAGGGATCGGATCATCGACGCCATACTTTTCCGGCGCCTTGTTGCCGGTGGCATTGTAGGTGCCGAACAGCACGTCGAGGAGGGGCAGTTGCCCAGCGAAGTTCTTGTCATAGGCTTCGCGCTGGTTGGCATGGTGCCAGCGATGGAACTGCGGGCTGGCGATCAGCCACTTCAAGGGGCCGAACGGAACCCGCAGGTTTGAATGAACGAGCATCGTGTGCCCAAAGTAGATCATCGAAAAGACGGCGATCGAGGCCTCGGAGAACCCAAGGAGAAAGATCGGCATCAGCGATATCGCCTTTGTGGCAATCGCGTCGACCGGGTGGGAGTGGAAAGCGCCGAGCCAGTCCAGTTCCTCGATGCCGTGGTGAACCGCATGGAACTTCCAAAGCGCGGGGATTTTGTGGAAGGCGCGATGCGCCCAGTAGACACCGATGTCGGTGATCAGGATGATTTCCGCAACCTGCAGCCAGACGGGCTGACCGCTGACGGCTCGCGTCACCGATTGAGGGACAAGGACTGCGGCGACGTGGAGGACAACGGCCGCCATCATGACCATGGCCACCTTTACGATGAAGGCGTTGAACATCAGATAGATCAGATCGACATCGAAGCCCTTGCGAAAGATCTTCTGCGGCCGCTCGGCGAACAGATGTTCGAACGGAATGAAGATCAATGCGCAGATCAGCAGCGCCTTGATGCCAAAAATATCCATTCATCCGCCTCTATCGCCTTGTCTGTCGCGGCGCGGCCTGCGCCTGGGCTTCTGAACAGAAGCACATCTCTCCTTTCCAAAGGCTTGATATGGGCTTTGGGGTCGTGTTTGCGACGGGCAGTGCGACAGCGGCGCCCGCCATTGTCACATAGGTGTCGCAACAGGGCGATATCTGGCGAGCGCGCGGTTTGCGAACGCAGCGCGACCCGCGTCCTCCCAGGACTAACCCCTCCGGTTCCCTGCCGGTGGGGTTTTCTATTTCAGGTGCTATCTTGTGCAGGTTCCATCTTGGCAGCCGCGAATGATCCTTGCTATTGTGGCCTCACGGTCAGCACAGGACACCCCGTCATGGACGCAAGTGAAATGAGTGCGATCGGCGACACCCTCATGAGGATCGTCACGCCCGACATGTCTCCCAAGCAGCTTGTCAAGGCAGCTCAGAAAGCGCATCCCAACGCCTCGAAGAAGGACATTGCCAGAGCGGCCTTCTTTTCGATCATCGCAAACGCGGATCAGGATATAGGCAAGGCCAAGAACCTGCAGGCATTCGCGATCGCCGAGCGCACCCAGCAATCCGACTGAGCAATCGCCTGGCGTCGCGCTGGCTTGCCATCGCCGCGCCCTTATCGCCGCGGATTGCTTGCGGGTAGTGCAGGATGGCGATGAGAACTCGTCTACGCCTTAGCCCTCTAAGATGCCAACTGAAGATCAGCCGGAACTCATTGAAATCGCGTCTGGTTTTCGACCGACTTGTCCTGCTCTGTCACGCTCTTCTGACTGTTTCGAGGATGGTAGCTCACGACGCCGGGCCGCACTGGTTGAGGAGCGTTCTGCCTCCTCTAAGCAATAGCGGCAACTTTACATGAAATAGGGCTTCTCGCCGTCGGTCCCGGGCTTGTTGACGCCAATATTGCCGCGCAGGTGCAGGCCCGGCGAGCGGATAATCTTCACGATCAGATCGGCCACGCTCTTGCGCGAGACGACGGTACCCTTGAACGGCTCATTCCGCGGCGTCAGCTCATAGTCCACTTCATTCTCATCCATCAGCCAGGCAGGGCGGATAATGGTGTATTCCAGCCCCGATGCCTCGATGGCATCGGCGGCGCGGCGGAAGGGTTTCAAATCCTCGCCGATGGTCGTGTTGTTCCACTCGCCGAACTTGCCGGGCACCTCATCGTAAATTCCCAGTGACAGGATGAAGATCAATCGGTTGACGCCCGCCGCCCGCATTGTGGCGATGACGCTTTTTGCCTGTGCATCGAGGTCTTCGCCGGTCAGGTTGGCATAGACGATGTCTTGTCCTTTCACCGCCGCACCGAGTTGCGTGGCATCCAGCACGTCGCCCTGAATGACGGAAGCGTTGGCGGGCACTTCCACCAGCTTGGCGGCGTTGCGAGCGAACAACGTCAGCCGCACATCATCCTCGCCGGCCAGCATCCCGATGGCGTGGCGGGCGATTTGTCCGCTTGCGCCGAGAATGAGCACCTTCGTCATTTTCTTCTCCTCATGAAACTGTCTGGAGCAGGCTCGAAGGCCGATCGCGCCTGTCCTATGCGACGTGCTCATTGGCACCAGAGTTCATCTCCGGCCCCATCCATTCGCCAGGCGGACGAGCAGGGCCGGCTAATACCCTCGATCAAATATGCTTATTCGGCTGCTTCGCGTCGGCGTGCGGCGACCGGCTCGTTCAGATGCTTTTTGAAGAACGGAATAAGCTTTTCGAGCGCCATGCCCACCGGCTCGGGCTTGTCGTAGAGGTCGTAATGCGACCAGTCTTCCAGCGAGACCAGTTGACGGTCCTTCGAGCCGGTCGCGCGGCCATATATCTCCATGCCGTCGCCATAGGCTCCGAAGGCACCCACCTTCTGGCCGACCACCACCATGACGGGCTGCGTGAGGAGCGTCTCGGCAAAGGCGAACGCGTCCCAGGCGAGCGCCTTCTGCGCATGTGAGAATAGCATCCTGGTCGCACCACCCGGCTTTTGGCCGCGCGGCGTCTTGTAGTAGTCCGTCGCCTCGAAAACGTCCCGCTCGGTCAAGCCGTTCTTGGTGGCTTGCTCCGGACTGGCGGGCAGCAACTCATTGACTTGAAGCTCGCCGCCGCGAACCTCCTTGGTGCGTTGCGCCGCCATCGCTTCGAGCGCGCCGAGCGGATCGTATTGGCTGAAGCCTTCACGGAACAGCCGGCCGATGTTCACGCCGGTGATGCTGACCACGGCCTTGATGCGCTTTTCGGTCAGGGTGGCATTCACCGCATAGCCCCCGCCGCCGCAGACGCCGAGCACGCCGATGCGATTTTCGTCGACATAGGGAAGCGTCACCGCATAGTCGATGACACGGCTGACATCCTCGACCCGCTGCGTCGGGTCCTCGATCCAACGCGGCGATCCACCGGATTCGCCCTGGAAGCTGGCGTCATAGGCGATGACGACGAAGCCCTGCTCGGCGAGCGCCTTGCCGTAGACATTGCCCGAGGTCTGCTCCTTGCAACTGCCGAATGGATGAACGCTGATGATTGTCGGGTATTTCTTCGACTCGTCGAAGCCCGGCGGAAACAAGATGTTCGCCGCGATGTGCCAGGCCATGTCGGGGTTTTGGACTTGGACGGATTTCATGGAGTGCTCTCCTGACTGAATACCGGGCTGCCCGCTCCCCGCAGGGAGCCGCTTCGGCGCTGGCGCAGCCCGGCGATTGGGGTTCGGATTTGGTGTTATTCCGCTGCGGCCTTCGCAGCATCCGCGGCGTTCAGCTTCTGCTGGAAGAAGGATGCGAGAACCGACACAGCCTCGTCGACATATTTCTGACCGTCATAGAGTTCCATGTGATTGGCGCCCTCGACGACATGGAAAGACTTGTCCGTGCTGGCGGCGCGGTCGAACAGGTCGTCGCTCATCCACTTCGAACCCGCCATGCTCCCAGCCACGATCTGTATGGGCTGGGTCAGGTAGACATCCGCCATATGATAGGCATCGTAAGTGATGATCTGGTTCAGGCTGCGCAGCGTCGCAAAACCGGGTGCGGTTGCGCATTCGGCGCGCGGCGTGTGGTAGTACTCCCAGGCCTGACGGAGTTCCTCGTTTGGCGCGTCCCTTTCCGTCAATGGCGCGAGCGGCATGGTCGCAACCGCAGCGCCACTGGCATCCGAGGTGCGGGCGCTCGAGCCGGCCTCGATCAGCGGCAAGGCGTCGATCGACCGGACGGTATTCTGCCAGCCGTTCCGGAACATCGAGCCGATGTTGACGGCGCTGACGGTGCCGATGGCCTTGATGCGGCGATCCTGGATCGCGGCATTCGCCGTGTAACCCGCACCAGCGCAGATGCCCATCGCACCGATGCGGTCCTTGTCGATGTAAGGCAGCGTGATCAGGTGGTCGATGACAGCGCTGACGTCCTCGGTGCTGATGTAGGGATTTTCGAGCTGGCGCGGTTCGCCGCCGCTTTCGCCCTGGTGGGAGCGGTCGAAAGCAATGGTGACGAACCCTCGTTCCGCCAGCTTCTTGGCATAGGTGCCGGCCGTCTGCTCCTTTACGCCGCCGCCGGGATGCGAGACGACGATAGCGGGATAGCTGCGTTTCTCGTCGAAGCCTGCGGGGAAATTGATGACGGCCGACATGGTGATCGTCTTGTTGTTCGAATTGGCGAAGCTGATCTTGTCCATTTCCAGTCTCCTTCCGTTGAAGCGCGCGGCCCGCCGCGTTGAACGCGAACGGTACGTTTGGTTTTGAACGCCCTTGTGAATGAACAGAATCTAGCGCAGAAAGATTGCACGAATTAGGCGGTTAATTCTTATTAGGTCTATCATTGAGATGATGAATGCGGCGGGATGAAATTGCCGATCTGGCGGCCTTTGTAGTCGTTGCCGAGGAACGCAGTTTCACCAAGGCGGCTCAACGCCTCGGCATGGCGCAATCCGCGCTCAGTCAGATCGTGAAGCGGATCGAGGAACGGCTGGGAATGCGGCTCCTGTCGCGTACGACGCGCAGCGTGGCGCCCACTGAGGCGGGCGAGCGGCTGATCGCGACGCTTGGTCCCATGCTGCACGACCTGGACGCCGCCATCGCCTCGCTCGGCGAATTGCGCGACCGCCCGACCGGAACAATCCGTATCACCACCGTCGAGCACGCGGCTAAGACCATCATTGTCCCGGCCATGAAGCGGCTGCTGCCGGGTAACCCGGACATCGCGGTGGATCTCACCGTCGACTACGGCCTTGCCGATGTCGTGGCTGATCGCTTCGACGCTGGTGTCCGGCTCGGCGGGGAGATGGCGAAAGACATGATAGCGGTGCGTATCGGGCCTGACATCCCGATGGCGATCGTCGGCTCGCCGGATTATTTCCGCACGCACACTGTTCCGAGTTCGCCGGCGCAACTGATCGATCATCGTGCGATCAATTTGCGGCTACCGACTTCCGGCACGCTGAATAAATGGCGATTGATGCGCGGCGGCCGCGAGACGCGGGTGAGGGTCGACGGGCCGCTCGTCTTCAATACGATCGACCTGATCCTTGATGCCGCGCTCGACGGCCACGGCCTCGCCTATTTACCACTCGACCAGGTGCAGCATCATTTGGATGGAGGCCGGCTGGTGCGTGTGCTGAGCCGGTTCACGCCCGATCTGCCGGGCTATCACCTCTATTATCCACACCGACGGCACGCTTCGTCCGCCTTCACCCATTTTGTGGAGACACTGCGCTTCCGGGCGTGAACGCTTTGAGCGAACACCCCCGAAACAAGACATCGTGCGGCAATCGGCGGTGATTGGCGCGCCCGGAGGTGCACTAGAGTGGTGGCAGATATGGCGGAGGGAGTGGCCTACGAGGTGAGCGCTAACAGGCGTTCACAAGCGGTCACGAATGCGCTACTATCATTCTGATTTTGTTATTCTTTATCTGGCTTTGACCGCTCACTAGCGCTCACAGCCGCTTGCTGACGCATCACAACGTTCCCCCGCGTTTTGGCCATTCGATTTGGCCAGTTCGCGCCAGCAAGGATTGGAATAATGCTCACTGTAAAAGAGATTCAATCGCTCGTCCAAAAAGCCGAGCCAGGTCAATGGAGCCATACGAAGGCTCTATATCTGTTTATCGCGCCGTCCGGTCGTCCGTTTTGGGCGATGCGCTACATGATCAAAGGCCGGCGTCGCCAAATGTCATTGACGGACACAATGCCGACGACCGTTCGGGAACTAAAACAAATCGAACTGTTGTCGGAAACCGAACGCGAAAAGATCAAACGCGGCATCGATCCGTTGGCGGAACGTGAAGCATCGAAGGCTGCCACGCCGGAGCCGGTTAGGAAGATCGCCACATTCAAATCCGTCGCCCTGGACTATATCGCCGCGAACCGTGACGGATGGAAAAATGCCAAGCACATCCAACAGTGGGAAAACACGCTGGCAACGTACGCCTATCCGGTCATTGGTCATCTTGAGCCATACTCAATCACGACAGCCGACGTTCTGAAAATTGTCCAGCCCCTATGGGCTGGAAAGCGCGAAACAGCATCCCGCGTTCGCTCTAGGATCGAGACGGTAATTGCAGCCGCGAAAGCCAAAGGAATGTCCGAAACTCCGGAGCCGTGGGCCAACCATCACAACCCGGCGCGATGGGCAGACAATTTGGAATTTTGGCTAAACGGCAAACAGGAAAAGAGCCATTTTGCCGCAATGCCCTACGTGGAAATTCCCGCGTTTTTCCAATCGATTTCCGATCGCGATGACTACTCGACCAAAGCCCTGCAATTCCTGATTTTGACCGGAACGCGCACGAATGAAACGCTAGGCGCGACTTGGTCGGAAATCGACACTGAAAAAGCGGTTTGGACAATCCCGGCAACACGAATGAAGGCCGGGAAAGAACATCGGGTTCCCCTGTCCAGCGGAGCGTTGAAACACTTGTCAGCGCTGCTCCGCATTGAGGGAAACCCTTATCTATTCCCCGGTGCGGTCCGGAATAGATCGCTAAGCAACATGGCGCTGTTGATGGTCATGCGAGGGCTGAAATTGGGTCATTACGTGCCGCACGGTTTCCGGTCGGCGTTCCGCGATTGGGCGGCGGAAGAAACCATGTATCCCAATCACATTGTCGAAATGGCGCTCGCCCACGCAATTAAAGATAAGGTCGAGGCGGCATACCGGCGCGGTGATTTGATCGAAAAGCGTAGGAAATTAATGGAAGATTGGTCGGTATATTTGACGAGCAGCAAGCAGAAAGAATAGTAGATATTCACATTCAGGGGACGCGCAGCTTTCTTTTCTTATAAAATCTCTTGACGCGTCGTGCGTCCCCTGTGTACCTCTAAGTTGTTCTTGATTCGGACTGCGACACGCGCTTGCACATGAAGCGAGCGAGCTGGACGGCTTTCGCAGCGGTGCAAGTAATGACGGCGGACGCCGCACTAACCCCATCAATTATTCAAATGGAGTGTGTGACCATGGCCGCTAATTGTCGCGTCCGCGATTTGAACGAATCCGCAATCGTCCTGTCAATTCCACAAGTATGCGCCGCCTTGGGTATCAGCCGCCCAACGCTTGATCGGTACATCGCAACCAACCCCGCTTTCCCTCGCAAAAAGAAGCTCGGACCCAGGCTGGTCGGCTTCCTTCGAAGCGAGCTCGAAAGTTACATCCGCTCGCTTCCGGATGCGTGATCGGGAGATTTGGAAAAATGAACAACATTGAACTAACGATGCGGATCAATGCCGTCATCTTCCGCGATCACTACGAGCCGCATGTGAAGCGAGCGATTAGGCTGTTGGAACGCGCTAGGGAAGTCGGGGTGTCCGTCGAGTGGAAAGACATCGGCGACGATATCGGAACGCGTTTCTGCCCGCGCGACGGGGTGACTCAAATCAACCAAAATTACGGCAAGCGGAACGACAAAATCCGTATCCGCTGGAGCGCCTTCGAGCAGAAAATTGACTATTTTTTCGACCATTTCAACCGACGGTTCAATGAGCCGTTCATTGATGACTCAATTCACATCCGCATAAGCACTAAGCCCTGCACAGACCTTATAGTCGAACGGATACAGCGTCAGATTATTCGTAAGGACCGGCAATCCAATGGCGCTTTCTTCGATCGAATGGTGTTGATTGGAGCCGACTTATTCGCCTGTGACACGCTGTTTAATAGCGTTGAGGCGTCTGGTTGGCAGACACGCGGCCATCGGTTGTTTCCGTGGATCGATATGACCAAATGGCGTCGATGGGATCAACAGCCCGATTGTGCGGAATTTCTCGCGCCCGACGAGCGGCTAGTTTTTTTCAGCGATGGAACGCCGATGATTAGCCGTCCGTCGTCGGGCTACATGACTAACTATCATGCCGTGCCGGGATGGTTTCATGACTTGGTCAAGCGACCCATGCATTGATGGTTTGGCGGGCAACCGCTCCGCTAAATCGCCCTGATTTTGTTGGATAAACTATCGGATTTTTGGCTGGATAGCCAACGTAGATAGCCAAAAGTAGTTTTAGACGATTTTTGCGACAAAGAACGACAAGTGTTTATTTGATTGCCTTCCGGTAATTGACGAATAGATAGGTTATGCACAGAGAAACGTTGACACGATTGTCAATATAGTCTCTGCGTGCTTCACGCTAGCCGCCCAAATCAGCTAACCGTTGCTGTTGCGCGAACTAGCGAAATGTGTGTGGTGGTTTTTAGGACCAGCGGGAGGGACGCGCCAGCGGTCGCAAGATCGAGTTCCTCCCGTACCTCCACCCATACAAGGCGTTGGTAGGCGCGTGAAACGGCTGCTCTGGCGAGCGGCTTAAAGCCAACCACACACGCGAGCCTTACCCCAATGCTAGCAATGAATAACGCCGTCGCGAACGGCGATCGGTCGATTGTGCCATTTGTGCCGTACTACACGGAACCAAGACCAGGACGTCCCGGCAAGCTCGACAAAAAGCCATTTGTACACACCAACAAATATGCGCCGACAGGGGCCAATCACCGGAATGCGTGGTTGTCGTTGGAACAAGCCTATCAGTTGCGACCCACGGTCGAAGGCATCGGGATCGTTTTCGATCCTTCCCACGATATTGTCGGCATCGATCTTGACGATTGCATCGATGCCAACGGGCTATGGTCGCAATACGCTATTGATGTTTACAACTGGCTTGGTAGCCCCGCGTGGGAAGCATCAATCAGCGGGCGCGGACTCCATTTCTACGGACGAGCTGACAAAAGCCGATGCCCGGATACGACCGATTGGTATGACAACGGGCAGCATGTCGAGATTTTCACCAAGTCAAAATTTATTGCCATGTCGGGCGATTTTACCGCGCTACTGGCGGGAGGCACACTCAATGGTCCGCTGCCCGACTTAACGGAGCAGCTAATTGGATGGACAACGGCAGCCGGCAAAAACGCCGCGAACAGTGCGGGCAATCGCCTTCCTCTCGGTCATCCCGATCTAGCCGCTCCGTCGTTGGACTGGGCCACCAGGGCGCTTTTTGAAGTCGATCCGAATGAATTGAGCCGCCATGAGTGGCTTACAGCGTCTGCCGCCTTCAAGGCTGCCGCATGGCCGCACACTGACGAAGCCAGGGCGCGGTGGTTGTGGGAGGTTTGGTGTGAGCGGTACACAACCGGGCGCGGTAATGATCCGTCTGAGAACGGCACGCTTTGGGGATCGATCCGCGAGGCTGAAGCGGGCTTCAAACATCTGCTCCACAAAGGCGGGTTGCGGCAGGAATACCAAGAACGCCTGGCACTCGAATCGTTCATTGCTAACCCGATCCCAATCGTCCCGACGGTCGCCACAAAGGTCGCCGCGCCGCAGATCACGACAGATTTTGTGGACATTAAGAGCCGACCGCGCGTCGTCGCCCGACCGCTCATAGACGGTGTCTTGCCAGCCGCAAGCGTGGGGATGCTGTTTGGCGCACCAAAGGCAGGAAAGACGTTCGTTACATTGGATCTGGCTTTATCGGTCGCCACGGGGACGGAATGGAACGGACACGCTGTGAAGGCCAACGCCGGCCCGGTTGTTTACGTCGCCGGGGAAGGGCACAAAGGGCTTCGGTATCGGGTCGAGGCGTGGGAGTTAGAACGTTCGATCGGGATCGGTCGTGACCGAATCCGCTTCACCGATGCCGCAATCAATTTTGGCGACGGAAACGCACTGGCTGCCTTGCAAAGTGATTTGGATGCCCTGTCCGTCCGTCCTTCGCTGCTAGTCATCGATACGCTCTTTCGCGCCACGGTCGGCACAAACGTCAACGACCAAGAGCAGATGTCGAAATTCTGGCAAATATGCGAGCAGATCAGCCGGCAATATGGATGCACGGTGCTTGTCGTTCACCACACAAACAAATCGGAATCCGCTACTTCGTTCGGTTCAATCGTCTCGGAAGCGAGCGTCGATTTTCAGATTGCTGTTGAATGGGATCAGGGCAGCCGCTTCATTCGTTCGCGGCTGACCAAAGACGACGAACCATTTGACGATATCTGCTTCAATCTCAAGTCGGTCGCCGCTGGCTTTGTCGAGTACGACGACGGCGGCACAACCGTCATTAAGTCATGCGTACCCCAATATGTTCAGTCGTCGGCAAACGGAAACACCAATCAGGAAAAAGCAAGCGCCCGGACAATGGGAAGGTCAATGTTGCGATCGCCACGCGGCAAGGATGCGGCGGACGTTCTGTATTTAATGGCGCGTATTCAGTTGGCAGTCGGGCGAGAATGCGTCATCACAAAAGAGCAGATCAGAACCGGATTGAAGGAAAGTGGGTCCGATAGGCAACCCGCGCACATAATTCGAGACGGTACAAAATCGCTCCTATCGAGCGGCCACATTCTCCCACACAAGGGGAAGGACGATGCCTGGACGATCACAGACGACGCCTTTAATTTGGCAGCGGAGGACAATTTTGGAATTTATGAAAATTATGATCCAAAATTAGAGTATTAGCTTGGAGAGAATGGAGAAAACCGGACTTCTCTAACTTCTCCAAAGCGTGGAGGAAAGTCTGGAGAAAACGGCCCATAGCCTAGCGTCAGGGCCTTCTCCTGACTTCTCCAGGGACTTCTCCAAAGATGAAACTGCCTGCCAATTTTTAAATTATGATCATGGAACTTACTTAATTTACCGCCCAAGCTAAAATCGAAATTACCGCTGCCTGTCTTCCCTTGCCGCGTTCGACCTTCGCCAACAGGCGATGACCGGTCGGCGACATCCCGAAATATCCGGTACGGCGGAGCATCCGTCCGCCAAATCACCAGGAAATCTCGGCTTCAATTACCGGATTGTGGCTTAGATAGCCAAACCGGATCGCCACCGGAGTGATGGCAGGCGATCTGCCAAGCAACACACGAAGATAATTAATTTGTTGTGCAAGTGTAATTGATAATATTTGCTATGTATATGTCGTGAGTTTATGCCTTTCGCTGCGGCGATTCTCAACAATGTGGAAGGATACAACGATGATAACCGGCTTTAAGCAAATTGGTGGCGCGGCTGAGCGCGGCAATTTATTCCAATGGCAATACAATGGATCGGTTATTTCCGCATTCTGGCCGAACGAGTATGCCGACGCTTCTCCCGACGTCGATGCTGCCGCCAAGACATTGAACAACGGAGTTTTGGCAGCAGCGGCGGAAATCGCATCGGCGGCGGATCGATTGAAGCGGACCGACGAAATCCACGCCGTGTCCAGCGAGGCAACAGCGCGCTATGTGGCCGTCCCGTTCCGGTATCTGCGCGATCGGGCAATTGATGAGCGCAACAGCGTAGGCATTGCTCGAAACTCGCTTGCCCAACCGATCCCGCTTCCTAATCCCACGCCGTTTTCCATCGCTGCCGACAGCCTGGAGCGCCAGGAAGTGCGCCGACATTTGGAGCGGTTCAAGGAAATCGGCGAGGCGTACGACTGGGCAACGCGGTCAACTGGCATCACGGTTCTGAACGCCATTGCGCCGTCGATCGATCTGACAATCTTCGCCAAAGACAAGCAATTGTCCGATTTGATCCTGGACGAGTTCGCGGTGCGCAAAATTGCGCGGACTTTCGACAATCCGCCGACCGATGCACAAGCCACGGCGTCCGATCCGCTCAAAAACAAGATGAGCGATGACGTGGTCCGCGATCTGGCAAAGGCTCAATTGGGCGGGTTGAAATTGCGCGAGGCGGCTGTTGCCGATGCCGAGAAATTATTGCTCGCAGTGATCGCCTTTTCCAGCCAAGCGGGAAATCTGACAGCCGATGAAGCATTCAAAATGCTCATGGGGAGGAAATCCGCCTAGCCGGTCGTCCAACCAGCTATGCGTTCCGGTCGGGTTGTTTGAGGATTTCCACATGGTCCAGCGAACAACCCGACCGGTCATATAAACCGCCCATAAAACGGTTGACATCGGTGTAAATGACAATGGCAAATTTGCTACCCAATTCCGACATTAACGACGGGGACGGTAAAGACGAGCGGACCGGTAAATTTCTGCCCGGTCACTCCGGATTTAAAAAGGTCGGGTCGCGTTCGAAAGTCTCCCGACAAGCTATCGATACGGCAAACGAACACGCGGCCACAGCGATGACAATGCTGGTTGGCAAGATGATGGCCGGCGACATCAAAGCCGCCGAGGTTCTTCTCCGCTACGGAGTGGACGCATTCTTGCCGAAAAATCGAACGGTCGAATTGCCTGACGTGCCGGAGAATCCGACAAGCGAACAATTGGCTAAGACCGTCCTGCAAGCGGCTTGGTCCGGCGAAATAAGTCCCGACGAAGCCACCCAACTGCTCACAGCGATCACGGCGAGCAAGGGGATCATTGAGGACGGCGAGCTATTGCGCCGCGTCGAACAGTTGGAAGCGGCCAAGGGCTAATGCGTCCGTTCCAACGCCTCGCCCTGGCCAAACGTCTCGACAAACTGGCGCCCGGTCGAGACTGGCAATTGCCGAGGCAACAAATGAGCCGGGATCAATCGGCGTTCTTATGGGCCTTTAACATTACGCTGCAATTGCTGCCCGATCCGATCGAACGATACGCCTACACGCTCACGGCGGACGGGTCCGCAATGGTCGCAGAGTTTTTCAAGATCACCGCTGGCGCGGCAAATGCGGATCATATCTTGCCGACCGATACACCCGAGGCGGCACAAGCGAAATATCGGGATTGGATCGGGTAATTCCAGCCACAAGGGGCAGCCGCTACCCGAACAGAAGGGCTATATTGTCACGGAAGTTCACGACGCCATTTCAGGCGATCCTGCCGATAGCCCGCGCGCGCCCTTGGTATCAAACCGACATTGAATCCCTTGGAGACCCGCTTTAAATAGAGGTACTTACAATCTCAGCTATTGGGAGGTAGCGATGGTTGAAAGCCGTACAGACATCGCGCGCGCGATGATCGACGCCACCTTCATCTCGCAGCGCCGCTCTATAAGTGACATCGCCTCAATTCGTCGTGATCTGGACCAGTCCCGGCGGGCAATTGCTGCATCGCACGACCTTCTAAAGCGGTTGCGCAAGCGCAAGATAGACGAGGCGACCAGAAACGTTGAGCGGCACAACGTGTCCGCGTTCGACGCTGACATTCTCCGGTCTGTTTTTCATGACTTGGCCTTGGAAATGAAGGCACCGGAGGGTCAATGGCGCGATCTAGCTCATAGCTTGGTCTACGAGTTCACCGGGTGCGAGCGCATAGACGCTGCCTTAGTGGATTGGATTATCAGGAAGTAGGCGCTTGCTGCGTTTGCTACATAAGACCGTGGAAAAGCCCGTCGCAGCTAATGAGCGTAAGCGACGGGCTTTCTCGCGGCCCTGCGAAGAAGAGACTTGCTGTGTAAATTACCAAGCCGTGAATTTGTTCCACAATGGGACATGCTATTTTCGCAGATGAGCCGCGCGAGGGCGGCTGCCATGTCAATGTCGCGTCACAGTGGTGTCTACTGGCCCGCTGATTTGGCTATGCTCAAGCGGGTGTTTGATCGGCTGTGCTACGAACGCCGCCTCGCCAAGAAAGACCGGGAGCAGCGCGAATTCTTGGCTATGGAAATCTTCCAAGTTTTCGATGATGGGACTACGGACGAAGCGGACCTATTGCGGAAGCTTTCCAAGCGGCGAAGGGCCTAGCGTCCGACAACTACGTCACGCATCATTGCAGGATTTTTGGGAAGTGCCTGATTAGCGCCGGCTGTGGCCAAGAGAGGCCACTTGCACGCGCAGCGGGTTGCAGGCGGCGGTGTGGGGAGGACCGGCAGAGATACGTCGATTATCTGATGGAACGGGACAAGGCCGGCGCAGCTCTAGCGTCCTTGAACGGGCTGGCCTCTTTGATGATCCGCAAGGCTTCTTCTGCGGTAATCCCGCACCTACGGGCATAGTAGACCGCTTCCGTTTGAGCCTCGTCTTCAAACGGTAGCTCAATAGACTGCTTTGCTTTGCGCCTCGCCTTCTTGCCCACGGGACGAATCATACCACAATTCCGATACGAATACGTTAGATTAGGTGAGTTGAGGGGCCGCCCCACCGGCAGGTGAAAAAATGGGAACAACAATACCAGACGCCGCCTTGACGCCGTAGGAATTTGTTCCTTATTGCTCGTACAAAGGGTTGTTTAACGGGACGGGCGGGCGCTGCGCTCGCCGGGCTAAGCCATGGGAAAAACGGCAGAAGATAATTTCCGGATTGAAGTTTGGGATCGTGAGGAAAAAACACTCGTCGAAACGATCTGCCGATCACCGGATTCAACGGTTAGCCAAGCCGCATGGCAAGCCGCCGTCCGGCGTCGTCCGGGCATGGTGCTAATCCACTACAACGGTCGACACAGAATGGAGAAAATTGTAACTCCAGGCGAACCGACCGTTCCGCCGCAAACCATCATTGACGGCAGCATCCACGCCGGCCTGGACGTGGCACTTGGCGATTTGCGCGATTGGCACCGGTTGCGCGCATGGTGCAAAAATTGCTCGCACCATGCGGACGTAAAGCCGGCAGCTCTCATTAAACGATATGGCAAGGATGCATTATTCAGCACGGTCGAGCGAGCGCTGTTTTGCACAAGCTGCGATCGCGGCGGACCCGTCAGGCTGGAAATTCACAGCTTGCCGAGGGGATAGCCTATCTGGCGCTTTGTCTGGAATTGAATGAAAGTCGGGATTCAGAATTTTCAATCGGAGCATTCATGAGCAGTGGACCAGAAGAAGGCGGATACTTTCGCCGAAATTACGTGCGCGAGCCGGTCCTCTTGGCCGATAGTGTGCGCGCACGGCGTCGTTTAGTAGCTTGGTTCGCCGCCGCGAGAATGGGCGACAAATCGGATTTTGCCGAGCAAATGGAAAGAATGTTCGGCGTTGATTATCCGATTGGGTTCGACAGTTATAACCATTCCGCTTTCTGGGAAAAGGAGGACATAGCAGACATCCTCAGTGGCATTACGTTGTGGCTGCAGATGAACCGTCTTCATAATCTCCTGCTTGCTGAGGCGCGAGCGATAATCGCCGAAGAATCCCTCCGGTATCGAATAGACGACAAGGGCGGAGTGCATTTTTTCGTAGACGAAGAATTTGAGCGAGCGATTCAAAGCACCATTGCGGGACTAGGATCGACGCGGTTCACCGCTGCAAATCACGCGTTGCAAGACGCATTGTCCAATTTGGACGTCGCCCACCAAAGCGGGAAAGGGTTAATTAGCGGGATTTTCGAGGCTGTTGAAAGCGCATTTATAACAATCATCGGTCCAACTAAAATTGACCGAATAAGCCCGAAAGCGATTGACGACCACCTAAGGCCGAAACTCCTAAACCATTTCTCCGCTTATCCGGAAGCGGGGGACAAGGTTGACAGGCTCTTAGGAACATTCAAAGCGTGGGTTCATTCTGCCCATCCGTTCCGCCACGGTGCTGGTTTCGACCAGGCACACGAAGCGCCCCTCGACCTAGCAATTGCGACGGCAACGCAAGGCATGAGTTTCTTGCGGCTGATCGTGGCGCTATAGAACGCTTTCGGTTTGGCTAGTCGTCTGGCTATTTAGAGCCGAAAAATGCGAGAAAACCCACCATTTCGGCTTGACTTGGCGGAGGGAGTGGGATTCGAACCCACGGTGAACTTGCGCCCACGCCGGTTTTCAAGACCGGTGCCTTAAACCGCTCGGCCATCCCTCCAGTGACTGTTCATCACAGGCGACTGCTCTAGTGTGCTTGGCAAAGACCTGTCAACCGGCTTCCGTGAAGCGCGCATGACCCAGACAGCGATCCCCGGCAAGCAGCGTCACAATCTTGCCCGGTTCCGGCCACAATCGGTTAATATCGTGATAAACAATTCCTGCGCAAAAAGGATCGGGGTTCTAGTCGCCTATTGTCGAGTGAGTGCTTTGGCTCCTCTGATGTCAAACGGCGGCATCTTTGATTGAGACTGTAGGGGATTTCAGGAACATGCAGGCTGCGACGCGCCCGCGTCTTCGTCGCGCTTCCACGATTGCGCTGTTTGCTGTGTCGGCTGCCTTGCTGGCGGCCTGCGCGTCGCCGCAGCCGAAGGCGATGGCCAATCCCAAGCATCGATCCAAGGAATATTTCGCCGAAACCGAATATGGCGTGAAAGCCAGCCCGCGCGTTGCCTTGATGCGGCGTGGCGGCGGCCGCGACCAGCTCGGCAAGCCCTACCAGGTTCGCGGCAAATGGTATTATCCGAAGGAAGAAAAGCGCTACGCCAAGGTCGGTCTTGCTTCCTGGTATGGCGATGCCTTCCACGGCCGGCTGACCGCCAACGGCGAAGTCTACGATATGAGCCACCTGACGGCGGCACATCCGACGATGCCGCTGCCTAGCTATGCCCGCGTCACCAATCTCAAGACCGGCAGCTCGGTCATCGTACGCGTCAATGATCGCGGACCCTACCACGAAGGCCGCATCATCGACGTGTCGCAGCGTGCCGCGGAGATGCTCGATTATGCCAATGTCGGCACCGCCGAGGTGAAGGTCGAATATGTCGGGCGCGCGCCGCTCGACGGCGATGACGACCAGTACCTGATGGCCTCCTATCATCCCGGCAACAAGCGCCCGGACCCATCGGACGGCCTGCCAAGTGGCGTCATGGTCGCCATGAACGGACCGTCGCCGAGCCTGCCCGTGGGTGCCGCCGCGCCGTTCCCGGGCCAGATGACGGATTCCGGCCCAGCCTTCGCTCAGCCGGCTGCCCTGTCGGCGCAGGCGCCAGCTTTCGGCGACGTGGCACTGCCCGATTTCGGTCCGATCGTGCCTGAGCGCCCGGACATTATGCTGCCGCCGCGATCGCCGTTCGCCGTGGCTTCGCTGTCCTATGCGGATGAACGCGTGCGGCGCGCGGATGTTTTTGCCGCATTGGACGACAGCGGCATGTCACCGGCCGACATCCTGCGCTCGTGGAAGAAATCCAATCCGAAGGCGTCAGCGTCCAATTCCGACTATGTCGCCGCCGGCACCTTCGACAATGCCGCTGAAGCCAAGCGCGTAGCCGCCGCACTCGAGCCCTTTGGCCGGATAGAGATCCAGCGTTCCGATCTCGACGGCAATGACTGGTATGCCGTCAATCTCTATCCGGATGGCCACGGCGGCGTGGACGAATTGCTGCAGGCGGCGTGGACGCATGGCGCGCCCGATGCGCTGGCCGTGCGCGACTAATACGCGAGACGGATTCCACTGAACAGTTGATCCGTCCCGGAAAAAGCCGGATAGTTTCGCTGGCTTGCCGGAGGGACCGGCCAATGGGTCAAATTTCATGCAGTTTCGCTTGCTTCAGCCTTTTGCCGGGGTTCTTCTTCTCGGCCTCCTGCTTTCTATGACCCCGGCCCGCGCACAGCTTTTCGAGACCAAGGCCGCACAGGCCTTCATGATCGATGCCGATACCGGCACGGTGCTGTTCTCGAAAGATGCCGACAAGCAGATCCCGCCGGCCTCGATGGCCAAGCTGATGACCATGGAAGTGGTTTTCAACGCCCTCAAGTCCGGGCGTCTCAAGCTCGACGACACGTTCGTCGTGAGCGAAAACGCCTGGCGCAAGGGCGGCGCGCCGTCGGGAACGTCGACGATGTTTGCCAAGCTCAAATCGGCGATCCGCCTCGAGGACCTGATCCAGGGCGTGACCGTACAGGCTGCCAATGACGGCTGCATCGTCATCGCCGAAGGCATGGCCGGGTCCGAGGACAATTTTGCCGCGCAGATGACCGAACGCGCCCGCCAGATCGGCCTCAAGACATCGACTTTCGTCAATTCGACCGGTCTGCCGGCGGACGGCCAGCAAACGACGGTACGCGAGCTGGCGCAGCTTGCTCTGCATTTGTGGCGCGATTACCCGGATTACTATCGCTACTATGGGCTGAAGGATTTCACCTGGAACAAGATCACCCAGAAAAACCGTAACCCGCTGTTGGCCATGGACATCGGCGCCGATGGCCTGGTTGTCGGTGCCAGCGAGGCGGCCGGCTTCGGTATCGTCGCTTCGGCCAGCCACAACGGCAGCCGGGTGATCGCGGTGATGAGCGGGCTTGCCAACGACAAGGAACGCGCCGAAGAGGCGCGCAAGCTACTCGACTGGGGCGCGCGGTCCTTCGAGAAGACCGAGATATTCGCTAGGGACGAGGTGATCGGCGAGGCCCAGGTTTTTGGCGGGGCGAAATCCGGCGTGACGCTGAAGGCAAAAGGGCCGATCGACATCTTCCTGCCGATCACCAACCGTGACAAGCTGACGGCCCGGATCGTCTACACCGGCCCGGTCGCCGCTCCGGTGGAGGCAGGGCAGCCGGTGGGCGCGCTGCGCGTCTGGATCGGCGATACGCTGAGCCAGGAGACGCCACTCTTCGCCGCCGAGTCGATCAGTGTCGGCACCTTGCCGCAGCGCGCACTCGATGCCGTCAAGGAACTGGCAATCGGCTGGCTGCGATAGCACCGACGGCATGGACGTTTTCCCGAACGCGGACTATCTAGAGCGCAACAATCCACTCCAACATGGACAAAGGCTCTTTCGATTGGCGCGCGGATTTTTCATCACCTTCGAAGGCGGCGAGGGCGCAGGCAAGTCGACGCAGATCGAGCGGCTGGCGAGAAAGATGCGCGCCAAGAAGTACGATGTCCTGCTCACGCGCGAACCGGGCGGCTCGCCAGGCGCCGAAGCGGTCAGGCATGTGCTGCTTTCAGGCGCCGCAGAGCCATTCGGGCCGAAGATGGAAGCGCTGCTCTTCGCCGCCGCGCGCTCCGACCATGTCGAGCAGGTCATCCGACCCGCGGTCGAGCGCGGCACCATCGTGTTGTGCGACCGCTTTCTGGATTCCTCGCGTGTCTACCAGGGCGTTACCGGTGGAATCGATCCGGCGTTCATGGAAACGCTGGAGCAGGTCGCGATCAACGGCATGATGCCGGACATGACGCTGATCTTCGATATCGATCCGGCCGAGGGCCTCAGGCGCGCGACGCTGCGGCGCGGCAGCGACGCGGGCGCCGACCGCTTCGAAAAGGAGACGCTCGCCATCCATCAGGCCCGGCGTGATGCCTTCCTGGCCATCGCCGCGGCCGAGCCGGGACGCTGCATCGTCGTCGACGCGTCGGCCGATCCAAACACGGTGGAGGATGTCGTCACCGCGGCCGTGTTCGCGGCACTCGAGGCGAGGGCACCCGCGCGCAACAGGCAGGCCGCACCGGTATGATCTTCGAACGCATCGCGCCGGAACAGCACGATACGCTGGACGGCGTACCCGAGCCCGCCGAAACGCCCCGTCTTGTCGGACACGGGCAGGCGGCCGGCATGCTCGCCGCCGCCTATCGGTCGGGAAAGCTGCCGCATGCGCTGATCTTCGCTGGACCGGTAGGCATCGGCAAGGCGACGCTGGCCTTCCATCTTGCGCATCATCTGTTGAAATACCCGGCCTTCGATCAGGCCCCGGAAAGGCTTGCCGTGCCCGATCCGGCGTCGCCGCTGTTTCGCCAGATCGCAACCGGCGCACATCCCGGCGTGCTGCACCTGACCCGTCCGCTGAACGACAAGACCAAGAGCTTCAAGACCGTCGTCACCGTGGACGAGATCCGCAAGGTCAGCCGCTTCCTGTCGCTGACCTCGCATGACGGCAGCTACAGGGTGGTGATCGTCGATCCCGCCGACGACATGAATGCCAATGCCGCCAACGCCTTGCTGAAAAACCTCGAGGAGCCGCCAGCAAGAACGCTGTTCATTCTCATCGTCCATGCGCCGGGCAGCCTGCTGCCGACGATCCGCTCGCGCTGCCAGGTGGTACGCATGACGCCGCTCGATGCCGACGATTTGCTGGCGGTGCTGCAGACCGCCGAGCCGCCGCCGCCGGATGATCCGGCAGCACAGGCGGCACTGGTCGAACGGGCAGGGGGCAGCGCCCGCAACGCCATCCTGCTGACCCAGTATGGCGGGCTGGAGATCGCCCAGACGCTCGATGCACTTGTGGCGGCAGGAAAGAGCGACGTCGGCGCAACCTACCGCCTTGCCGAGGCCGTCGCCGGACGCGATCAGGCGATCCAGTTCGACATCTTCAATCGCCGTGCCCTCGACCTTCTGTCGGACGTTGCAAGCCGCGCTGCCCTGGACGGAGACCTTGCGCGTGCCAAAGCGCTGTCGGACACTTGGCACGAGGCGCTGGACGCTATATCTGAAACCGACACCTACAATCTCGACAAGAAGCAGCACGCCCTGACCATGATCGACCGCCTGAAGTCTGCGATGCGAATGTGACGGCCTTTTTGATGCATGCCGTTGCCCCAAAAACCGGCGCCACTTTTGGCGGCATGCATTGGTCTCGGGATGGCAATCGCCATTCCGATGCGATATCCACCGCGACGGCTTCCATTCAGACATTCATGACGGTTCATTCATGTCACGCGACACATTCTACATCACGACCGCGATCTCGTACCCCAACGGCAAGCCGCATATCGGCCATGCCTACGAACTGATCGCCACCGACGCGCTTGCGCGTTTCCAGCGGCTTGACGGCAAGCAAGTCTTCTTCCTGACGGGCACCGACGAGCACGGCATCAAGATGCTGCAGACGGCGAAGCGCGAAGGCATTTCCGCACGCGAACTGGCCGACCGCAATTCGGCCGATTTCAAGCGCATGGCGGCCGCGCTCAACGCCTCCAACGACGATTTCATCCGCACCACGGAAGAACGGCATTACGCGTCTTCGCAGGCGATCTGGAAGGCGATGGACGCCAATGGCGATATCTACAAGGGCGGCTATGCCGGCTGGTACTCGGTGCGCGACGAAGCCTATTACGGCGAGGAGGAGACGGAGGTCCGTCCCGACAACATCCGCTACGGACCGCAGGGAACGCCTGTCGAATGGGTCGAGGAGGAGAGCTATTTCTTCCGCCTCTCGACCTATCAGGACAAGCTCATTGCCCTCTATGAAAACCAGCCCGACTTCATCGGCCCGGCCGAGCGGCGCAATGAGGTGATGAGCTTCGTCAAATCGGGGCTGAAGGATCTGTCGATCTCGCGCACGACCTTTGATTGGGGCGTGCCGGTGCCTGGCGACGACAAGCACGTGATGTATGTGTGGGTCGACGCGTTGACCAATTACATCACCGGTGTCGGCTATCCCGATGAAAAGGCTGACAATTGGCGCTTCTGGCCGGCCGATGCACATATCATCGGCAAGGATATTGTGCGCTTCCATGCGGTCTATTGGCCAGCCTTCCTGATGTCGGCCGGCATCCCGCTGCCGAAGCGCGTTTTTGGCCACGGCTTCCTGTTCAACCGCGGCGAGAAGATGTCGAAATCGGTCGGCAACGTCATCGACCCGTTCACCATGATCGAGCATTACGGTCTCGACCAGGTACGCTATTTCTTCCTGCGCGAAGTGCCGTTCGGCCAGGACGGCAGCTACAGCCATGAAGCGATCGTCAACCGCACCAACGCCGATCTCGCCAACGGCCTCGGCAATCTGGCGCAGCGCTCGCTGTCGATGATCGCCAAGAATTGCGGCGGCGTGGTGCCGAAGCGCGGCGACCTGACCGATGCCGACAGCACGATCCTGGATC
Organism: Mesorhizobium sp. B2-4-12; assembly: GCF_006441575.1. NCBI lineage: Bacteria > Pseudomonadati > Pseudomonadota > Alphaproteobacteria > Hyphomicrobiales > Phyllobacteriaceae > Mesorhizobium > Mesorhizobium sp. B2-4-12. The sequence continues at coordinate 26,604 of NZ_VFVC01000002.1, read as the reverse complement.
AGGCGGCGGCCGCTCTTGCCACCGCGCGCAAGGCGATGGCCGAACAAGGCATCCATCTGGCGCTGGCGGCGATCTTCGGCGTCGTGGCGGAAGCCGATCGGTATTTCGCCGGGCAGGAGCCATGGGCGCTGAAAAAGACCAATCCGGAGCGCATGGAAACGGTGCTGTGGACGACAGCCGAAGTGGTCCGGCGCGTGGCGGTGCTGTGCCAGCCCTACATTCCGGGATCGGCCACGAAGCTGCTTGACCTCCTGGCGGTGCCGGCGGACAGGCGCGACTTCGTGCACGTCCACGCCGATCATGCGCTTGTCCCGGGTTCCGCCTTGCCTGTGCCGGAAGGTGTGTTTCCGCGTTACGTCGACCAGCCGGACGCGAACGCCTGATGCTCGTCGACAGCCACTGCCATCTGGATTTTCCAGATTTCGCCGAGGAGCGGGCGGCCATTGTCGCCCGCGCCGTGGCGGCCGGCATCGGCCGCATGGTGACGATATCGACCCGTGTGAAGCGATTTCAGCAAATTCTTGAAATTGCGGAGACTTTCGACGAGGTGTATTGCTCGGTCGGCACCCATCCGCACAATGCCGCAGAAGAGCTCGACGTTACTGCCGCCGACCTTGTCCGTTTATCGGCTCACCCCAAGGTGGTGGCGATCGGCGAGGCCGGGCTTGATTATTTCTACGACAAGGCGCCTCGCGATGCGCAAGCGCAGGGCTTTCGCGCCCACATCGCCGCCGCTCGCGAAACCGGACTGCCTCTGGTCATCCATTCGCGCGACGCCGACGAGGACATGGCCGATATCCTCGAGCAGGAAACGGGGAAGGGTGCCTTTCCTTTCATCCTGCACTGTTTCTCGTCGGGTCGCCAGCTGGCCGAGGTGGGCGTTTCGCTTGGCGGCTATGTGTCGTTCTCAGGCATACTGACATTCAAGAATTCTGCCGAATTGCGCGCCATCGCCGCCGATGTGCCGCATGACCGGCTGCTCGTCGAGACCGACGCGCCATACCTGGCGCCAGTACCATTCCGCGGCAAGCGCAACGAGCCGGCCTATGTCGCGCAAACCGCCAAGGTGCTGGCCGAGACGATCGGGGTCGGTGAGGCTGAAATCGCTGCATTGACGACGAACAACTTCTTTCGGCTGTTTGGAAAAATGCCGCGCCCGGACCAGCGGGCGTCCAACGCATGAGCGACAGCCTGCGCGTCACCGTTCTCGGCTGCGGCTCGTCCCCAGGTACGCCGCGCATCACTGGCGACTGGGGCAAATGCGACCCGGAAAATCCAAGGAACCGGCGCACGCGCACGGCAGCGCTGGTCGAGCGGATCGCCGCGAACGGCAATCGCACGACCGTCGTCATCGACACCGGACCGGATTTCCGCCAGCAGATGTTGATGGCCTCTGTCAGGCGCATTGACGCGGCCGTCTATACCCATCCGCACGCGGACCACATTCACGGCATCGACGATCTACGCGGCTTCGTCCTCGATCAGCGCCAGCGGATCGATATCCACGCCGACCAGCCAACGATGCTGCGGCTGCGCCAGGCGTTCGGCTATTGCTTCGAGACGCCAGCCGGCAGTTCCTATCCGCCGATCGTCGAAGCCCATATCATCGACCACGCCAAGCCGGTGGTGATCGAGGGAGAGGGGGGTGCCCTCACCCTCGAGCCTTTGCCACAGGTCCACGGCGATATCATCTCGCTCGGCTTTCGCGTCGGGACGCTGGCCTACTGCCCTGATATCAGCGACTTTCCCGATGCCACCGTCGGAAGGTTGCGCGACCTTGAAGTTCTGATCGTCGACGCGTTGCAATACAGGACGCATCCGAGCCACCTGTCGCTTGGCCAGGCGCTTGAATGGATCGAAAAGCTGGCGCCGAAACAGGCTGTGCTGACGCACATGCACGTGCCGCTCGACTACGCCACGGTCAAGGGCGAAGTGCCTGCTAACGTCACCCCGGCCTATGACGGCATGGTGATCGAAATTCCCTATGAATCAGCGTGATACGAACGGTCCCTCATGAGGACGTTCGGCTCCTTGGGCCAAATATCAGCAGCATTCCAATCCGCTCATAGCCCATGCTGGGATAAAGCAGCGCTCCGGCGTGGGTCGCCATCAACACCGAGCATCGCGACCCACGGACCTGGTCATCGTGCAGCATTTTAGCCATCAGCGCCTTGCCGATGCCGCGACGCCGTTGTGAAGGCTCGACATACATGTCCGCGCACCAGGTTGCGCCGACAGCGTTCACGCTGCGGACGCGCCCAACGATATCGTCGCCTTCGACCGCCACATACTGGGGAACGGCGCGCCGTCGCCGAGCAGATCGGTCGCGATCGGCCGCCTGCGCATGATCTTTCGCAACTGCGCGGCCCGTTCGGCTGTGCGCACACGTTCGATCAAGACGAGAGCTGGCGGGCTCGGTATCCAGCGCAGGGGCTGAACGAAAAAGCCTTCCGTCCGCAGCAGCCGATAGCCGAGCGCTTTGTAGGCGGTTCGGGCTGGTCCATCCGATTCGTCGTTCGCGATCACGACGGAAACAGCAAAACCCGGCCGCGCATGCTGCCGCACGATCGCATCAGCTTCCTCGGCGGCGACGTCATGGACGACCCATTCCTCGCTGCGATAGTCGCGAGGATTCTTGCGCTCGGCATCGCGCATCAGCCACAATGGTCCGACGCGGCTGGCTTCGTAGGGAAAGGTTCGGCTTCTGCCCGTGCTGTAGCCATGCACGAACACTTCAATCGCCACTTCGATCTCACGCCTTGCTGTCGTCATTCACGCAGCGTAGCGTTGGCCATCAGCTCAAGGCAACACGCATCGATCGATGCCAAACCCATGAAAATCAGCGGCAATTCCCAGCCGTCGGGAAATGTTTAAGTTCCATAATCTATCTTATGCGACTTTCGGACGTGGTTGTGGAAGAGCCGCCGCTGGCGATCTTGCGCGGGCCGGCACCTTGCGCCCTGAACAGCTTGGCGTAGGATTTCGTCCGATCCCAACCATCCTGCACACGTTCGGCTCCAAAGTTCATCATGACCGTATCGACCTCGTTCCTGGGCTTTCCCGATCACCACGCTAGTGGCCAGACGCCCCGGGCGGTTATCTTCGGAGCCGGCCACGGCAGCACCTATCCAGGCAAGGACAGCAGCGGCCATGCCTTGGCCGCCGACGCGATCCGGGCCGCGAGCCAGGACGATGCCGCACTCATCGAGCACTGGGATTTCGATCTCGGCGGGCCGCTGTTCGACAGCAAGGCGATCTGCTGCATCGACGCCGGCGACATCTTGACCATCCTGCACGACAATGCCGGCAACCGGGCCCGTATCGAGGCAAAGACGCGCGAGATCCTGTCCTTGCCGGGCGTGCCCATCCTGCTCGGCGGCGACTGTTCCGTGACCATTCCCTTCCTCGCCAGCTTTGCCGACCATGGACCGATCTGGGTCCTGCAGATCGACGCCCATATCGACTGGCGCGACGAGGTCCATGGCGAACGCTACGGCTATTCCAGCCCGATGCATCGTGCGAGCGAGATGCCGCATGTCGCCGGCATCGTACAGGTCGGCCTGCGCAGCGTCGGCAGCGCACGTATCGCCGACGTCGAAGCGGCACAGCGCTATGGCAGCCGTTTCGTGACCGCACGCCAGATTCACGCCCAGGGCGTCGAAGCCGCCCTTCGGCATATTCCGGAAGGAGCGCGGGTCGTCGTCACCCTCGATTGCGACAGCATCGACCCAGGCATCATGCCGGGCGTGGCGGCGCGCACGCCCGGCGGCCTCACCTACACGCAGGTCATCGATCTGATCGCGGGTCTCGGCAAGCGGGCCAGGATCGCCGGATTCGATCTCGTCGAGTTCTATCCGCCCGCCGACATTGACGGCCTGTCGGCGCTGACCGCCGCGCGCCTTCTCGTCAATGTGATCGGCACCATCGTCCGGCAGGTTTGAAACCTCGCTCGTGCACCGATCTAAAAAGGCTGTCCAAAAAGGAACGATTCATCACCAACCCTATCGGGCGCCCTGCTCACTCGACGATGCGGATCTGATATGTCAGAACGTGTTTGGCGGTAGGCTCGATCAGCATGACGCCAAGCTTGTCGCTGAACTCGCCGTCGAAGTCCACCGGGCTCGCGATACCGTGCCAGGGTTCGATGCACAGGAACGGGGCACCGCCTGGCTTTGACCAGATGCCCAGTTCCTCAAATCCCAACCATGTCATTTCGATCGCCGGACCACGCTCGGCCCCATAGCGCACGCTGGTGCCGGCAGGCTGATCCAGGATGACGGCGTCGTCGTCGAACAGCCGTTCGGAGAGCGTCAGTGTCCTGCCTTTGATCGGTGTTGGCCACGACTTCGGGAGCAGTAGGCCATCCTTGAGCCGGCGGATCGGCGCCGGTTCGGCCTCGGCAAAGGTCAGCCGGTAGGCCTCCTTGGGCAATTCCGGCAACAACGGCCAATTGAATGCCGGGTGTGCGCCGATCGAGGCCGGTAACGGCTCGTCACCAGTATTGGTGATCTCGAAGGTCACACGGAGCTGCTGGGGCTCCAGCGTGTAGGTCACGGCCAACCGAAAGGCGAAGGGGTAGTGCGCACGCGTGTCGGCATCGTCGGTGAGAACCAACGTACAGGATCGAGGTCCCCTCTCCGCCCAGTCGAAAGGCTTGTCGCGCGCGAAGCCGTGCTGCGTCATCGGATAGGTCCTGCCGCGATGGCGCAGTTGGTCGCTCTTCAGCCGGCCGACGATCGGGAACAGCACTGGAGAATGGCGGCGCCAGGCTGGTCCGGCCTGCCACAGGAACTCAAACCCCTGCGCATCCCGTAGCGAAACCAGTTCGGCACCCTGCCCGGTTATAACAGCCGAGATGCCGTCGCCATGAAGCGTTTGGCTGTCTGCCACATGTCCTCGCGCGATGTTGAAGGCTGGTGCGGCGCGCAGACTAGCAAAAGCTCTCGGGGACTCAAAGATGTAGCCGGGTCTTGCCGGAACGAATTGTGACCGGAGGATTTCTCCTCCGGCCACCTCTCCGCATCAAGGACGACAATCCTCGCCCTTGCCCACAGCGGACAGTCGTTACTCGCGCTCGCCAGTGAAATTCAGCAGCAGCTGGAAGATGTTGATGAAGTTCAGATAGAGCGAGAAGGCGCCGAAGACGGCCAGCTTCTGTCGAGATTCGGCATCGAAATTCTCGGCATACTGTTCCTTGATCGTCTGCGTGTCCCAGGCGGTCAGGCCGATGAAGACAGCGATGCCGATCACCGAGATGGCGAACTGCAGCGCGGTCGAGCCGAGGAAGATGTTGACGATGCTGGCGATCACCACGCCGATCAGGCCCATGATCAGGAACGACGAGAACTGCGTCAGATCGCGCCTGGTCGTGTAGCCATAAAGGCTGGTGGCACCGAACATGGTGGCGGCAATGAAGAAGGTGCGCGCGATGCTGGTTCCGGTGAAGACCAGGAACACGGAGGCGAGCGACAGACCCATCACCGCGCAGAACGCCCAGAACATCATCTGGGCGCTGGCAGCCGACATGGTCTGCATCTTGAACGAAAACAGCATGACGAAGGCGAGCGGCGCCAGCATCACCACCCACTTCAGCGGGCTGGAGAAGATCGGCACATAGAGCGCCGGCGTCGACGACACCATGAAGGCGACCAGGCCGGTGACCACGAGGCCGAGACCCATATAGTTGTAGACGCGCAGCATGTGCTGCCGCAGGCCCTCGTCGTACATGGCACCGGTTTGGGTGCCCGTTCCCACGCGGTATCCCAGATTGGGGGTATTCATTGGGTTCTCCTTTGTGAATCGGTCAGTAAAGCGTGGATCGGTCAGTAAAGCGTTTTGGCGAGCGTCTCGGCGGCGCGGTCGAGATCATGAACCCCGCTGCGCGCGACCACCGCATAGGCGACCTCGCCGATCTGGAAGTAGGCCGCGGAAATGTCGCCTGAGAGCGCAATGGTCGGCTTGACCACGTCGAAGGTTCCCGGCCGGATCGCAAACAGCGACACCAGGCCCATGTCCGTGGTATCAGCCGCCATCTCGACGCTCGGGCCGAAACGTGACGGATAGACCTGCACGTCGCGCACCTTCCAGTCCTTGGGCAGCGAAGGCATGACGATCGCGGTCGCTGCACGGATCTCGCCGGCATTGTAGTTGGGTGCTTCCTGCTGCGAGGGCATGGTTTCGCGCACCAGCGTCGTCCTGTGTGCCCGCACCGCATCGTCGACATAGGCAGGCGGCTGCGGCGAAGCGACGACCTTGGTCACCGACATCGGCCCGATTATGCCGTTCGCCAGCCAGCCGGCGGCAACGAAGGCCGCAACGGCGGCAGCGCGCTGCAAGACGCCGAAGATTCGGCCGCGGGCAAGCCCCCTCTCCAACCGGCGGGCCGCATCAGCGGTCGCCGGCCGCGCCATGCCTTTCGAGCCGGCGAGCGCAACACGCAGTTCATCGCGGGTCCTGAGATCCGACATTACGCGCGCGGCCGCCTCCGGGCGGATCGACAGGAAGGCCTCGACCTCGATGCGGCGGGTGACATCAAGCTGGTCGTCGACATAGGCATCGAGGTCGGTGTCGGTCACGGGGTCGACAAGAGCGGTCATGAGTCGCCTCCCACAATCCTGAGATGATTTTTGCCGCACGTCGGGGCGGCGTCTTCCATCTGGCGCAAGGCGGCGCGCGCCCGGCCGATGCGCGACATCAGCGTGCCCAGCGGCACACCGGTGGCATTGGCCGCCTGCTGATAGGAAAGCCCTTCGATGGCGACCAGATGCAGCGCCGAACGCTGTTCTTCCGGCAGGTTGAAAAACGCGTCCCGCACCTGCGCCAGGCGCACCGAGTGCTCCTGCGGCGCCGGTGTGCTGGTGGCAGCAAGATATCTGGCCTGTTCGACACGCAGCGCTTCCGAGCGGCGCGAGCGCATGCGGTCAACAAACGCGTTGTGGACGATCGAGAGCAGCCACGCCCGCAGGTTTCCGCCGGAGCGAAAGGTGCCGCGCCGCTCATAGGCGCGCACCAGCGCGTCATGCACGAGGTCCTCGGCTTCCGCATTGTTACGCGTCAGCGACTGGGCGTAACGCCGCAGCGGCCCGAGCTGTCCAACAATATCGAAGCGTGGCATCGACCGTTTCATGCCCTGTTTACGGAGCATGTGGGGATTTTAATCCCGGCAGCGCTATTATTATTATCCGGGTTTGCCGGAGTACGTTCGGTGCCCTCGCCTCGCCTGGGCTTCGTAGAGCGCTGTCAGGCCCGAAGCGGTGTTGCCGGTTTGGGCACAGTTACGCCGCAGGCACGCAACACCCACCTGCGGCCGTCGCTGCGAAAATCGGTGATGCTGAGCGGCTCGATGTCGATCTTCCCGCCGGCGGTAAGCGGCGCACCAAGCACATGCAGGATCGCGGCGCGGATGATGCTGGCGTGCGTCACTGCGATTGTGTGGCCATGCTCGGCGATCAGTCGCCCCATCAAGTCCGAAGCCCTGCCTGCGACATCGGCAAGCGACTCGCCACCGTGCGGCGCCGCATTGGGGTCCGTGAGCCAGGCGGTGATGTCGGCGGGCTGCTCCGTCTGCACGTCCTCGAAACGCCCGCCGGCCCATCGGCCATGGTATCGATCGGCCAGAAGCGGTTCAACCGATGCGTCCAATGCCAGCGCCTCGGCGGTCTGCCGGGCACGAAGCGCCGGGGCTGTCCACACGCGGTCGGCACGGCGCAATGTTCCGCGCATAGCCTTCGCCAGCGTCAGCGATCGCGGCTCCAGCGGCTCATCCTCCGGGAACGCACCCTGCCGGGTCGCGGCCGTGGCACCGTTGCAGATCATCGTCAGCCGTACGAGCATAGAGCGTGCCTTCCCTCGAGCCGTTGAAAGCGGCACGGTCAGGTGCCGGTTTTTGCCTTGACGTAACCAAAACCGCTGGTGAAGCGCGCTCGATTTGCGTATCACTCCGCCGCGCCAACGGAACCATAGCGATGTTCGAAGATCTTCAGCCAGCTCCCGCCGACAAGATTCTTGCCCTGATCGGCCTCTATCGCGCGGATCCGCGTCCCAACAAAGTCGACCTTGGGGTCGGCGTCTACAAGGATCGCGACGGCAAGACGCCGGTGATGCGTGCAGTGCGCGAAGCCGAAAAGCGGCTGCTGCAGGACCAGGATACCAAGACCTATCTCGGACTTGCCGGCGACACCGGGTTCAACATGGTGATGGCCAAGCTCGCCTTCGGCCCGGGCGCGGACATGTCGCGCATTCGTGCGGCGCAGGCGCCCGGCGGCTCCGGGGCGCTGCGGCTTGTGGCGGAACTGCTCAAGCGGACGCGCGCGGACGCAACCGTCTGGCTGTCGAACCCGACCTGGCCGAACCATATGCCGGTGATGCGCGCCGCCGGGCTGCAGATCCGCGAATACCCCTATTTCGATGCGGCCTCGGGCGCGGTTCGTTTCGAAGACATGCTGGCGGCGCTGCGGACGGCCAAGAGCGGCGACGTGGTGCTGCTGCATGGCTGCTGCCATAACCCGACCGGCGCCAACCTGGATGCTGCCCAGTGGGCTGCCGTTGCCGAACTGGTCGTCGAGCATGGCCTGCTGCCGTTTGTCGACATCGCCTACCAGGGCTTCGGTGACGGTCTCGAGGCCGACGCCCTCGGCTTGCGGCTGCTGGCGGCGAAAGTTCCCGAAATGGTTGTCGCGTCCAGTTGCTCGAAGAATTTTGCCGTCTACCGCGATCGTGTCGGCGCGGCAATGGTCCTGGCCAGGGACGGCGCGCAGGCCGATATGGCGATGAGCCAGATGCTGTCGGCGGCACGCGCCATGTATTCGATGCCGCCGGACCATGGGGCGGCGGCGGTGCGCATCGTGCTGGAAGACGCCGCCTTGCGTACCGACTGGGAAGCAGAGCTGGAAGAGATGCGCCTGCGCATGCTCCGTCTTCGTGTCCAGTTTGCGGAGGCACTGCGCCGGCAATCCAACTCCGACCGCTTCGACTTCGTCGCCAGCCATCGCGGCATGTTCTCGCGGCTTGGCCTCACGGAAGCGCAGGTCGAGCGGCTGCGCATCGAACGTGGCATCTACATGGTCGGCGACAGCCGCATCAATGTCGCCGGACTGCCCGAAGACGGCATGGATGACCTCGCCAAGGCCATCGTCTCCGTACTCGACTGAAGCGGCTCACCTGTGGACAAGGCGCCCTCGCCGGCTGACAGCATTGGCCGCGCGGCGGCCGCAGGATAGCATCCGCTACCATGACACCATCGAAAGACATTTCGCGGCTGATCGAGATCATGGCGGCACTGCGCGCGCCGAAGACGGGCTGCCCGTGGGACATCGAGCAGGATTTCTCGACCATCGCCCCCTATACGATCGAGGAAGCCTATGAGGTGGCGGATGCCATCGCGCGCGGCGACCTCGACGACCTGCGCGACGAACTCGGCGATCTCCTGCTGCAGGTCGTCTACCACGCGCAGATGGCCGAGGAAGCCGGCGAATTCACCTTCGGCGACGTGGTTGAGGCCATCACCACCAAGATGATCCGCCGCCATCCGCACGTCTTCGGCGACGAAAAGACCCGCAGCGCCGGCATGGCCAAAGGCATGTGGGAAAAGATCAAGGCACAGGAAAAGGCTGAGAAGCGGCAGGCTCGCCTCAACCGGGGCCTCGACCCCGAAGACAACGGCAAGGGGTTTCTGGACAGCGTTCCAGTCGCCCTGCCCGCCTTGACGCGGGCGCTGAAACTTCAGGAGAAAGCTGCCCGTGTGGGCTTCGACTGGAGCGAGGCGGCCCCGATCCTCGACAAGATCGAGGAAGAGATCGGCGAACTGCGCGAAGCGCTGGCCAAGGGCGACACGGCGTCGATCAAGGATGAGTTCGGCGACATGCTGTTTGCCGTCGTCAACCTCGGCCGGCACCTCAAGCTCGATTCGGAAGCCGCGTTGAGCGGCACCAACGAAAAATTCCGGTCGCGCTTCCACTATGTCGAGCAGGCCCTGGAAAAGTCCGGCAACACGCTGGAAAACGCTGATCTGGCGGAGATGGAAGTGCTCTGGCAGGAAGCCAAGGGCGTAAAGTAGGCCTATAGACCAGCAATTCCAGACGGGAAACGGCTAGACTTTTCCTGGAATTGCTCCGATCTACCCGTTGTTCTTGCGGCGCAATCGGCTCTCTATCTCTTCGCGGGCGCTCCGCGTGGCCTTGAGCGAGATGGTGGCGCTGCCGTCATCATTGTCGGTGCGCGAAACGACATCGCCATTGCGGTAAAGCCAATCGACAAGACCGAATTGGGCTGGCTCGATCGTCACCGTCAGGTCCTCGATCTCGCCGGCCATCCGTGTCTCGATGATCGTCTTCAGCGCTTCGATGCCTTCGCCGGTCACCGCCGATATGGCGATCGGCGGACCCTTGATGCCGTCGGCTGCATCGGCAAGCAGCCGGCTCCTGTTGCCTTCGTCGAGTCGGTCGATCTTGTTCCAGACTTCGATCACACGCTTCGTGTCACTGGCATCGACGCCAAGGCCGGCCAGGATGCGCTCGACGTCCTCGGCTTGCGCTGCCGTGTCGGGATCGGAAATATCGCGCAGATGGATGACGAGATCGGCCTCGACCACCTCTTCCAGAGTGGCGCGAAAAGCGGCGATCAGATGCGTCGGCAGGTCGGAGATGAAACCGACAGTGTCCGACAGGATGATCGGCGTGCCATGTGGCAGACGCACGCGGCGAAGCGTCGGATCGAGCGTGGCGAACAGCATGTCCTGCGCCAACACCCCCGCCCCGGTCAGCTTGTTGAACAGCGTCGACTTGCCGGCATTGGTGTAGCCGACGATCGCCACCACCGGGAACGGCACCTTCTTGCGCTTGGCCCGGTGCAGGTCGCGTGTGCGCCGCACTGTTTCCAGCTCGTGCTTCAGCTTGATGATCTTTTCCTGCAGCTGCCGCCGGTCGGACTCGATCTGCGTTTCGCCGGGGCCGCCGAGAAACCCGGCGCCGCCGCGCTGGCGTTCAAGGTGGGTCCAACTGCGCACGAGCCGGCCCTTCTGGTAGTTCAGATGCGCCAACTCGACCTGCAGCGTGCCTTCCTTGGTGCGGGCGCGCTCGCCGAAGATTTCCAGGATCAGGCCGGTGCGGTCCAGCACCTTGGCGTTGAATTCCTTTTCCAGATTGCGCTGCTGCACCGGGGTCAGCGGATGGTCGACGATGACCAGCTCCGCGCGGTTCTCCTTGACGATTTCGGCGAACTCTTCGACCTTGCCGCTGCCGAGCAAGGTCGCCGGGCGCGGGTCGTTGACGGTCACGACAGCCGTATGGACCGGATCGAGATTGATGGCGCTGGCGAGGCCGACCGCCTCGTCGTGGCGCGCGTCGGCCGAACGCGTCAGCCGCGGACGATTGGTCTCGTCGTCACTGCGTGGCTGGCGGGTCAGGACCGGGACGATGACAACGGCCCGGGTTGGACCCTTGGCTTCCGTCCCGGGATCGTGCGCTGGTTTTCCGCGGACCGTCCCGTCCGCGTCTTTCTCACGTGCCAATCAGGCGCCCTGGCTTTCCTCGCCATCGAACATCTGAACCGGCTGGCTCGGCATGATCGTGGAAATGGCGTGCTTGTAGACGAGCTGAGAGTGACCGTCGCGGCGCAAAAGGACACAGAAATTGTCGAACGAAGTGACCACGCCGGTCAGCTTCACGCCGTTGATGAGAAAGATGGTGAGCGGGTTCTTGCTCTTGCGAACTGAATTCAGGAACAGGTCCTGAAGGTTTTGCGATCGTTCCGCCATTGTTCTTGTCTTTCGCCGATCCCCTTCGGTTTGCAAGCCAATGCGCCAAATTGTCGGGCCCATGTCAAGCGCGCAAACATCGTCTTGCCGTCAGTAACGACAAGCAGAACGAGATATATTGATGTTCATTCCACCTGTGCGGTTATCAGGCTGGACTTTTTTCCGCAATGTCAAAAAAGGCCTGCCGCAACGAAAGTGTTATTGATCCGGGGTGCCCATTGGCGACCGGATCGCCGTCGATAGCCACGATAGGCATCGCAATTGTCGTCGCGGAACTGATGAAGGCTTCCTTTGCCGCCTTGGCTTCGGCGACGGAAAAGCCACGCTCCTCGATCTTCAAGCCGAGCTTGGCCGCCACCTCGAACATGGTGGTGCGGGTGATGCCGCGCAGAATGCCGTGCTCTGCCGGTCTCGTGACCAGGACGCCCTCCCTGGTGATGATCCAGGCGTTGGACGAGCCACCTTCCTTGACATTGCCATCGGTGTCGACGAACCAGGCTTCCTGCGCGCCGGCTTCCTTCGCCTTCTGTTTGGCCAGGACGTTGGGCAGCAGGCCGACGCTCTTGATGTCAACGCGATCCCAGCGATTCTCGGGCACGGTGATGACGGCGATGCCAGTTTCGGCGCGTTTGGTGCCTGCGGCGGGATCGGCCTTCCTCGCGGTCACCACCAGGGACGGCTTGGTGTCCGCCGAAGGGAAGACGAAGTCGCGGCTGGCGACGCCGCGCGTCACCTGGACATAGACCAGGCCGTTCACGACATGGTTGCGGTTGACCACCTCGCGCAGGATGAGCGGCAGCACGTTGCGTGTGACCGGCCAGGCGATCGACAGTTCGGTCAGCGAGCGGTTGAGCCGAGCAAGATGGCGCGGCATGTCGACGATGAAGCCGCGGGCCACCTCGCAGACCTCATAGACGCCATCGGCGAACTGGTAGCCGCGGTCCTCGATGTGGACGGCGGCGTCCGCATGAGCGACGTAGCGCCCGTTGACATAGGCAATGCGTGGCATTGACGACCCCTGGAAAACTCTCGGGCTTTCTTATGCGATTCCGCCTTGGCCGTAACCGGCAAATGCTTGGCCCAGGCGCGGCTGATTGGATGTCGCGCGTCAGACGCCCAGCGACTTCAGCTTGCGATGCAGTGCTGAGCGTTCCATGCCGATGAATTCGGCGGTCTTGGAGATGTTGCCGCCAAACCGGTTAATCTGGGCGATCAGATAGTCCTTCTCGAACTGTTCACGTGCCTCGCGCAGTGGCAGCGCCATGATGTGCTGGTCGGACTGATTGGGGGTGCGTGGCATGACATCGCCGATCTCGGAAGGCAGAAGGTCAGCGGTGATCGGCGCATCGACATCGTCGCCACGCGCCAGGATCATCAGGCGCTCGACATTGTTGCGCAACTGGCGGACGTTGCCCGGCCAGTTATGCGCCTGCAGCACGGCCAGCGCGTCATCGCCGATGCGGCGCGGTTTTATGCCGGCCTGGCGGGCGATCTGCTTCATGAAATTGTCGACGAGATAGGGAATATCCTCGCGCCGTTCGGCCAGGCCCGGCACCATGACCGGCACCACGGCCAGACGGTGGTAAAGATCCTCCCGGAAACGGCCGTCGGCAATCATGGCTTCCAGGTTCTGCGAGGTCGAGGAGATGATGCGGACGTCGACCTTGACCCGTTTGGTGCCCCCTACCCGCTCGAACTGCTGTTCGACCAGAACGCGCAGGATCTTGTTCTGCGTCTCGCGCGGCATATCGGCCACTTCGTCGATATAGAGAATGCCGCGATGGGCCTCCTCGAGTGCACCGACCTTGCGCTCGGTGCCGTTCGATTCGGTACCGAACAGCTCGATCTCCATGCGTTCGGGCGTGATGTTGGCGGCGCTCAGCGTCACGAACGGTGCGCCCTTGCGCGCCGACAGTGTATGGATGGCGCGTGCCGCCAGTTCTTTGCCCGAACCGGAAGGGCCAACGATCATCACACGGCTGTTGGTCGGCGCGACGCGCTCGATGGTCTGGCGCAGCTGGCTCATCGCCGACGACATGCCGATCAGGTCGAAAGTCTCGCCGCTGCGCTGCTTGAGATCGGAAACCTCGCGCCGCAACTTCGAAGTCTCGAGCGCACGCTCGGCGATAAGGATCAGCCTGTCGGCCTTGAACGGCTTTTCGATGAAGTCATAGGCGCCGCGCCGGATGGCGGAGACTGCTGTTTCGATGTTGCCGTGGCCGGAGATCATCACCACCGGCAGGTTCGGGTGCATGGTCTTGATCTCGTCGAGCAAGGCCAGTCCGTCCAGACGCGAGCCCTGCAGCCAGATGTCGAGGAAAATCAGCCTCGGCGCCCGATCGGCGATGGCCGCCAGCGCGCTGTCGGCATCGAATGCCGTACGGGTTTCGTGACCTTCGTCGCTCAGGATGCCTGCGACGAGCTCGCGGATGTCTTCCTCGTCGTCGACGATGAGAATATCAGACGCCATTACCGACCTTTTCAGTTTCTCTTTCGTGTTCCGCCCTGCTTTCGCCGCGCGGTGGTGCGCCGGCCGCAGGCGGCAGGATGATGCTGATCATCGCGCCGCGCCCGCCATGGAAATCCGCGGGCGCATCATGGAGTTCCAGCCTGCCGCCATGGTCTTCCACGATCTTCTTGACGATAGCGAGACCAAGCCCGGTCCCCTTCTCGCGTGTGGTCATATAAGGCTCGAGCAGCCGTTGGCGATTCTCGCGCGGTAGGCCCTTGCCATTGTCGATGACGTCGATTCGAATTGCGCCATTCTGACGGCCGGCTTGAATCCGGATTATGCCGTGCGAACCGTCCTTTTGTTCCAGCCCGTCGATTGCCTCGGCGGCGTTCTTGATCACATTGCCGAAGGCCTGCGCCATCAGCCGGCTGTCGAAAGTGCCCTTCAGCGGCTCGTTGCCGAATATCCGTTCGAAGATAATGTCCGCGCGGCTGACTTCGACCAGGAACGAAGCCTCGCGCAGCGCTTCGCGCAGGTCTATGGCCTTCATCTCGGGTTTGGGCATGCGTGCGAAAGCCGAGAATTCATCGACCATGCGGCCGATGTCCTCGACCTGCCGGATGATCGTGTCGGTACACTGGTCGAAAACCTCGCGATCCTCGGTGATGACCTTGCCATAGCGGCGCTTGATGCGTTCGGCCGATAGCTGGATCGGCGTCAGCGGATTCTTGATCTCGTGGGCAATGCGCCGCGCCACGTCTGCCCAGGCGGAAGAGCGCTGGGCCTGGACCAGGTCGGTAATGTCGTCGACCGTCACGACATAGGATTTTTCCTCGGAGCCGTCGTCGCCAGCCTCGATGGTGATCTGGACATTGAAGGTCCGCTCGGCGCCGGCGCGATAGAAGGTCACCTGCTCGCGGTAGACCGGCTTGCCGGATTTGCGGCCGATCTCGAAGACGCGGCCGACATGCGGCAGAATGGCGGAAAGGTTCTGGCCGAGCGCGGCGCTGGCGGAGATGGCCAGCATCGATTCGGCCGAACGGTTGACGATGGTGATGATGCCGTAGGGATCGACGCCGATGACGCCCGCGGTGACGCCCGCGAGCACGGCCTCCGAAAAGCGCCGCCGCTCGTCGATCAGGTCCTTTGCCGAGAGGATTTCGTTGCGCTGCGATTTCAACTCCAGCAGCATCTTGTTGAACGTGTCGCCGAGCGAGGCGACATCGCCGTCCGAAGACCTGACGGGTACCGCGACGTCGAGATTGCCGGTCGCGACCTCGTCGGCGGCACCGATGAGCTGGCGGATGGGGCGCACAAGACGGTCGGCGACGGCAATGCCGGTCCAGATTGCCGACAGGATGATGATCAGCGTCAGCGACAGGTAAGGCAGCGCGAAGGCAACCTGCGAGGTGCGCCTGTTGTCTTCGAGATTGCGATACTCGTCCGTGTTGGACCTGACGATCTGCCGCGCCTTGATCACCTCGGGATCAACAAGGCGGATGGTGTAGAGATAGAGCCCCTCGATCTCGCGCAGCTTGACGATGGCGCCCATGATGTTGCGGGTGCGCGGTTCGATTAGAACCGGCTTGCCGTCGCTGGCGCTGCTGACCGCACCTTCGGGCGGTTCCGGCATGGCGAAATCGGCATCGGTCTTGGCGCTCATGACGAAAGAACCGTCGGGCTTGATCAGCGCGGCATGGGCCAGTCCACGCCCCACGGATTCCTTGTTCATCAGATCAAGAAAACCAGTCCGATCAAGCCCATACAGCGTGCGGGACGCATCAAGGTCATAAGCCATCGACAATGTCGTGCCCTGCAGGTTGCGGGCATTTTCCTGCACATAGGCGTCGGCGATCGATAGCGAAGAATTGACGATCGTCTTGGTGCGAATCTCGAACCAGCGGTCGAGGCCGATATCGAGCGTGATCGAGGCGATGATCGCCACCATGATGGCGGGAATGGCTGCAACCAGCGCGAACATGGCGACGATGCGCACATGCAGCCGCGAGGCCGCCTTGCCATGACGACGCGCCATGACGATGCGATGCACCTCGCGTCCGACCAGCGCGATGAGAACGAGGACGAAAGCGGCATTGAGCCCGATCAGCGCCCATGTCGTCTTGGCGTCCGGCGCAATCGGCGTTGCACCGACCAGGATGGCGAATGAAATGGCCGCCATGACCAACGCTCCGCCGACCGCAACCACGCCGGGCAGCGCCAGCAGGCGGCGCCCGTCGCGCGCGCCGGGTTCACTGAAAAGCTGTTTGTTGAGGGTCGGTACCTGCGGAGCCATGTCGCCGTCTGGAGCCAGTGATTGCGTCCGATCTATGCAACGCATTGTGGCGATTATGCAACAAGTGTGACAACGACGGAAATCTTTCGCCGTTTAGTCCCCCGAAAAGAGGCGATGTCGGATCAGCGCTCAGCCCGGCCGCGATGATTTGTAGACGTTGACGCCCAGTTCGCGAATCTTCTTGCGCAGCGTATTGCGGTTCAGCCCCAGCAGTTCCGCGGCCTTGATCTGGTTGCCGCGGGTTGCCGTCATCGAGGCCAGCACCAGCGGATATTCGACCTCGGACAGGATGCGCTGATAGAGGCCAGCGGGTGGCAGTTCGCCGGCGAACGAGGCGAAATAGCGCTGCAGGAAGTGCTCCACCGCCTGGCCGATCGATAGGTCGTCGGGAATGAGGTTGCCGCCGCCGGGCACCACGGGACGCTCGCCGGTCTTCAGCTCCGCCTCGATGATTTCGGCGGAGATCTCATCCTGCGAATAGAGCGCGGCCAGCCGGCGAACGAGGTTTTCCAGTTCACGCACGTTGCCCGGCCACGGATACCGCTTCATCAGTTCGATACCGCCGGACGAGATGCGCTTGGTCTGCAGCCCCTCCATCTCGCCGAGCTTGAAGAAGTGACGCACGAGATCTGGCACGTCCTCGGAACGCTCGCGCAACGCCGGCAGCCTGAGCGGCACGACGTTAAGGCGATAGAACAGATCCTCGCGGAACAACCCCTGATTGATGAGCGTGCGCAGATCCTTGTTGGTGGCTGCGACGATGCGCACGTCGGTCTTGATCGGCGTGCGGCCGCCAACCGTCGTGTACTCGCCCTGTTGCAGCACGCGCAGCAGGCGCGTCTGCGCCTCCATCGGCATGTCGCCGATCTCGTCGAGGAACAGCGTGCCGCCCTCGGCCTGCTCGAAGCGGCCGGTGGACCGGTTCTGAGCACCGGTGAAAGCGCCCTTCTCGTGCCCGAACAGCTCCGATTCGATGAGATCGCGCGGAATTGCCGCCATGTTAATGGCAACGAAAGGGCCGCCACGGCGACGGCCATACTCATGCAGCGCGCGCGCCACCAGTTCCTTACCGGTGCCGGATTCGCCCGAGATCATCACCGTCAGGTCGGTCTGCATCATGCGCGCCAGCATGCGGTAGATGTCCTGCATGGCCGCCGAGCGGCCGACCAGCGGCATCGTTTCGGGCTGCTCTTCCGGCCGCGCATCGATCTTCGGCCGTCGCGGCTCCGACAGCGCCCGGTTGACGATGTTGAGGAGCTCGGTCAGATCGAAGGGTTTTGGCAGATATTCGTACGCGCCGGTTTCGGAGGCGCGAATCGCCGTCATGAAAGTGTTTTGCGCGCTCATGACGATAACGGGCAGCTCCGGCCGCGCCTTCTTGATGCGCGGCAGCATGTCGAAGGCGTTCTCGTCCGGCATTACCACGTCGGTGATGACGAGGTCGCCCTCGCCAGCCGCCACCCAACGCCACAATGTCGAGGCATTGGAGGTGACGCGCACCTCGTGACCGACGCGGGAGAGCGCCTGATTGAGCACCGTGCGGATCGCCGCGTCGTCGTCGGCGACGAGAATATTGCCGCGTGCGCTCATTTGCGGTCTCCTTCAGCGTCTTGATCGCCGCCATGCGCGGTTTCCTTCCAGGCCGGCATCAGGACGCGGAAGGTCGTCGCGCGCGGGCGCGGGGTCGAATCGCATTCGATGATGCCGCCATGCTCGCCGACGATCTTGGCGACGAGCGCCAGCCCCAGCCCCGAGCCGTTCGGCTTGGTGGTGATGAAGGGATCGAACAGGATAGGCAGGATATCCTCCGAGACGCCGGAGCCGTTGTCGCGCACGCAGAACTCCAGCGGCAGCGACACGCGGTCCTGTGTGCCTGGAACGGAAACGCGAATACCTGGCCTGAAGGCGGTCGACAGTACGATCTCGCCCTGTGGGTCGCTGCCGATCGCCTCGGCGGCATTCTTGATCAGGTTGAGGAACACCTGGATGAGTTGGTCACGGTTGGCGAATACCGGAGGCAACGACGGATCATAGTCCTCCAGAATCTTGATTCTCTTTGCAAAACCATTCTTGGCGATCGCCTTCACATGGTCGAGCACGACATGGATGTTGACAGGGTAGCGGTCGATCGGCCGCTCGTCGGAAAATACCTCCATGCGATCGACCAGCGACACGATGCGGTCGGTCTCGTCGGTGATCAGCCGGGTCAGCGCGCGGTCCTCGTCGGAGGCGGACAGTTCGAGCAATTGGGCGGCGCCGCGGATGCCGGAGAGCGGGTTCTTGATCTCATGCGCCAGCATCGCCGCCAGGCCGGTCACCGAGCGCGCGGCACCGCGATGCGTCATCTGCCGGTCGATCTTGTCGGCCATCGACCGTTCCTGGAACATCACCACGACGGAGCCCGGGAATTCCGTCACCGGCGCGGCATAGAGATCGACCACCTTCTCGATGCCGAGGCGTGGCGACGACACGTCGACCCGGTACTCGTTGACTGGAGCCCGTCGCTCACGCACCTGGTCGACCAGCGTCAACAACGGGCTGCCGAAGGGAATGAGCTTGGACAGGGTGTTGCGCGCCAGCATGGTCGCGCTCGCGCGAAAGAAATCCTCGGCATCGGCGTTGGCGAAGGTGATGAATCCTTCCTCGCTGATCATGATCACCGGGCGACGGATGGTGTTGAGGACGATCTGGGCGGCATTCGCCCTATCAGCGCCCTGGCCAGCGGTGGCGTTCATGCGGCGCTCCGCAGCTTCAAGGGTTGCGGATGGCGCGAAAACACATCGCGCAGCAGGGCGATGACGCGGGCCGGTTCGAACGCGGTCAGGATCGCCTTCCGGCTGTCGTCGGCGACGCCACCAGCATGGCGATCGAGATACCAGCCCAGATGCTTGCGCGCTTGGCGCAAGCCGCTCTCGACACCATAAAGCGCCAGCATGTCCTCGTAGTGCGCGACGACGTAATCGGCCAATACGGCGGGATTCTGCGGCACGTTGGCCGCCGTTTCACCGGCTGCCGCAGCAGCAATGCCACCGGCGATCCAGGGCGCGCCATAATGCGCGCGGCCGACCATCACCGCATCGGCGCCGGACTGATCGAGAATGGCGGCCGCCTCGGCCGGGGAGCAGACATCGCCATTGGCGACCACCGGAATGGATACGGCCTCTTTGACGCGAGCGATCGCACGCCAGTCGGCCTTGCCCTGATAGAACTGGCAGCGCGTGCGGCCGTGCACCGTTACCATCGTGACACCGGCCTGTTCGGCGCGTCGCGCAAGTGTGGGCGCGTTGAGGGCATCTTCGTCCCAGCCCAACCGCATCTTGACCGTCACCGGCACCTTGACCGCTCCGACCACGGCTTCGATCAGCGATAGCGCATGATCAAGATCGAGCATCAGCGCCGAGCCGGCATAGCCGCCGGTAACCTTCTTGGCTGGGCAGCCCATGTTGATGTCGATGATGTCGGCGCCCTCGCCGGCAGCTATACGCGCGCCTTCGGCCATATGGATCGCCTCGCGGCCGGCAAGCTGCACCATGTGGACCGGCAAGCCTGAATGTCGTATGCGCAGGTCGAAACCCGCCCGGCCCTTGGCGAGCTCCCCGCTGGCCACCATTTCGGACACGACAAGACCCGCGCCATGCGCATGGGCACGGCGCCTGAAGGGCTCATCCGTAATTCCCGACATCGGCGCGAGGAAAACGCGATTGCGGATACTCACGCCACCGACATCGAGAGGTGCGGCCAGTTTGGTCACATTAATCATGCACAAAAACCAAGCATGTCCATTCGTTGCACATTCTCTAGCCAGAACCGCCGCAATGTGCAACGCGGAATGACGCCACATTAAGGCGCAATTGGGAAAATGCTGGCCTTCGGCCTTGGCCGCGACTAGGACCAATCGGCATGACGGACGCAAGTGAAAATCACGTTTCGGAGGCGGATGGCGAAGTCGGGGTGGTAATCGTCGCCGCCGGCCGCGGGGCGCGTGCCGGGCAGGCCAATGGACCCAAGCAATACCAAAGCATCGGCGGGCGCGCCGTCATTGCGCACACGCTGGACATGTTCCTGGCTCATCCCCGAACGGGCCGGATCGTCGTCGCCATCCATGCCGACGATCATGAGTTGTTCCGGCAAGCGGCCGGCGCCGCCGCCGGGCGGGTGACAGCCGTCATGGGCGGCCCGACACGGCAGGAGTCCGTCCGGCTCGGGTTGCTTGCGCTGATGGAGCACGCGCCAAGCCAGGTTCTGATTCACGACGCCGTCCGGCCGTTCGTCGACGCGGAATTGATCGACCGCACCATCGCCGCCATCACCGAACACGAAGGGGCGCTGCCCGCCCTGCCCGTCGCCGAGACGCTGAAGCGAGAATCAACCTCCGGCGTGGTCGCGGAGACTGTTTCCCGCAGCGGGCTGCACGCTGCGCAAACGCCGCAAGGTTTCCCCTACGCGCCAATTCTTGCCGCGCACAACAAGGCGCATCTGCTGGGCAGACTGGACTTTACCGACGACGCGGCCATCGCCGAATGGGCGCATATTCCAGTCAAGCTCGTTCCCGGCTCGCCAGACAATGTCAAACTCACATGGGCACGGGACATCGCCATGGCGCATCAGAGGCTTTCCAACATGCCGATACACTTTCCCGACATCCGCACCGGTAACGGCTACGACGTCCATGCCTTCGAAGCCGGAGACCACGTCACCCTGTGCGGCGTCGCCATTCCGCATGAGAAGAAGCTGTCGGGCCATTCTGACGCCGATGTCGGGCTGCACGCCCTGACCGATGCGCTGCTGGCGACATGCGGCGCCGGCGACATCGGCACGCATTTCCCGCCGTCCGACCCGCAATGGAAAGGTGCCGCGTCCCGGATATTCGTCGAACACGCGGCGAGACTGGTGCGTAAGCGCGGCGGGCGCATCGCCAATGCCGACATCACGCTGATTTGCGAGGCGCCGCGCGTCGGCCCGCACCGCGAGGCGATGACATCAGCCCTTTCACGGATGCTGGGCATTGCCGCCGACCGCATCTCGATCAAGGCGACGACCAACGAGAAGCTCGGCTTCATCGGCCGCGAAGAGGGCATTGCGGCGATCGCCACGGCCAGCGTGGTGTTTCCCGGCGAGGTGCCGGAATGAGCAATAGCGAGCTGGCAATCGCTCTGTTGGAGGCCTGCCGGGAGCGCGGCATCATGGTGGCGACGGCGGAAAGCTGCACCGGCGGCATGATCATCGCCGCGCTGACCGACATCGCCGGCTCCTCCGCGGTGGTCGACCGGGGCTTCATCACCTATTCCAATGAAGCCAAGATGGACATGCTTGGTGTTGGCGCCGCCACACTCGACGCGCATGGTGCGGTATCGTGCGAGACAGCGGTCGAGATGGCAGCCGGTGCGCTTGCACGATCGTGGGCCGGGCTAACCCTGGCAGTCACCGGCATCGCCGGGCCTGGCGGCGGTTCAGTGGAAAAGCCCGTCGGCCTGGTGTGGTTCGGCGTCGGCTTGGACGGCAAGATGGTCACTGCAGAACGGATGCTCTTTGCTGACAAGGGCCGCGATTTCATTCGCCGCGAAACGGTCAGGCACGCACTGGAACTTGGGCTGAAAGCTCTTGGCCGGCATTAAAGCGCCACGGCGCGATTGGTGATGTGCATGTCGTTGTTCCAAAAACCGCTGCGTAGTTTTGGGCGACCTGCATCAGGCTGAGGGCGCGACACCATAGATGACGTTGGCGCGCTTTTCGAACGCCTCGGCGAACATGCGGAAGGCACGGTCGAACATGGTGCCCATCAGCGCGCCCAGAATGCGGCTCTTGAACTCGTAATCGATGAAGAAACGGACGGCGCAGCCGTCGCCATCGGGCTCGAAACGCCAGACATTGCTCAGATATTTGAACGGGCCGTCAATGTACTTCACGTCGATGGCGTTTTCGTCGGGTTTCAGCAGCACCTGCGTGGTGAAGGTCTCGCGGATCGCCTTGTAGCCGATGCTCATGTCGGCGACGAGGATGGTGCGCCCGTCGCGCTCCTTGCGCGAGCGCACCGTCAGCGCTTCGCACAGCGGCAGGAATTGCGGATAGGCCTCGATGTCGGCGACCAGCGCGAACATCTGCTGCGGCGTATGGGCGACGCGGCGGGTGGCTTCGAATTTCGGCATGAAACCGGCTCTAGAGCACTTCGCGTCGAAACGGCTTCATGCGACGCGCTTTAGATTCGTTGTTTTCATGCATGTCGTTCTTCCAAAATCGAGGTCACTTTTGGGCGACATGCGTTTAGAGCGATTTCTCAAGCTGGGCTTCGCGCGCCGCGCGCAGCCTGGCGAAATCGTCGCCGGCGTGGTGCGATGAACGCGTCAGCGGGCTCGACGCCATCAGCAGAAACCCCTTGGTCCGGCCGATCGTCTCAAAGGACTTGAACTCCTCCGGCGTGACGAAGCGGATCACCGGATGGTGCTTCTTCGACGGCTGCAGATACTGACCGATCGTCATGAAGTCGACATTGGCCGAACGCAGATCGTCCATTAGCTGCAGGATTTCGTTCCGCTCCTCGCCCAGGCCGACCATGATGCCGGACTTGGTGAAGATCGACGGATCGAGTTCCTTGACCCGCTGCAACAGCCTGATCGAGTGGAAATAGCGGGCGCCCGGCCTGACCTTCAGATAGTTCGACGGCACGGTTTCCAGATTGTGATTGAAAACGTCGGGCCTGGCCGCCACGACGATCTCCAGCGCGCCGTCCTTGCGCAGGAAATCGGGCGTCAGGATTTCAATCGTGGTCGACGGCGTTGCGGCGCGGATGGCCCGAATAACATCGGCGAAGTGCTGCGCGCCGCCATCGGCGAGGTCGTCGCGGTCGACCGAGGTGATGACGACGTGGCTAAGACCCATCTGCTTGACTGCATGCGCGACACGGGCCGGCTCATCGGGATCGAGGGCTGTCGGAATGCCGGTGGCGACGTTGCAGAAGGCGCAGGCGCGCGTGCAGATCTCGCCCATGATCATGAAGGTGGCGTGCTTCTTTTCCCAGCACTCGCCAATATTCGGGCAACCGGCCTCTTCGCAGACGGTCACCAGCTTGTGGGATTTCACGATCTCCCGCGTCTCGGCATAGCCTTTGGAGACCGGCGCCTTGACGCGGATCCAGTCGGGCTTGCGCAACACCTCCTGGTCAGGCTTGTGCGCCTTCTCGGGATGCCGCAGCCGCGGCGCGTTGGCGATCGTATCGAGGACGGTGACCATCTTAACCCTGGTTTTCTTCGCGACCGCCGCCGGCGATCGTCACTTCCACGTCATCTAGGACTTTTCAACACAAAGAAAAAGGCTGCGGCGGCACATGCCGCCACAACCGTTTTCGCATAGCGGAATGGTATCGACTAGCGGCGCACCAGGCGCCCTACCCAGATCAGCAGGCAGGCGCCGATGAAGCCGGTGATCAGATAGGCGGTCCAGCCGACCCCGAAGACGCCGATGTTCAGGGCCTGCAGGATCGCGTTCAGCACGATTGCGCCCACGATGCCGAGAACCATGTTCATGAAGATACCGGTGTTGCTCTTCATGACCATTTCGGCGAGCCAGCCCGCCAAGCCTCCGATGATGATCGCTGCTATCCAGCCGACGCCATTCAAGTGCATATGCCCTCTCCTTGTGTGATGGGTGAAAATGCATCCGGAAACGAACTACTTTGCCAGCGAGCTCCTGCGGCCTGCGCATCTGAGTCTCGTGCAAGCAATTTATCATGCGTTCAGCGCGCGGCCATAGGCGTCGAGCACGCTTTCCTTCATCATCTCTGACAGCGTCGGATGCGGGAAGATGGTGTGCATAAGTTCTTCCTCGGTCGTTTCGAGGTTCATCGCCACGACAAAACCCTGGATCAGTTCGGTCACTTCGGCGCCGACCATGTGCGCGCCGAGCAACTGACCCGTCTTCTTGTCGAAGATGGTCTTGATGAAGCCCTGATCCTCGCCGAGCGCGATCGCCTTGCCGTTGGCGGCGAACTGGAAACGACCGACGCGGATATCCTTGCCTTCGGCCTTGGCCCTGGCTTCCGTGAGACCAACGGAGGCGACTTGCGGATTGCAGTAGGTGCAGCCGGGAATCTTGAGCTTGTCGATGGCATGCACGCCGGGAAAGTTGGCGATCTTCTCGACGCACACCACGCCTTCATGCTCGGCCTTGTGGGCCAGCATCGGCGGGCCGGCGACATCGCCGATGGCGTAGATGCCGGGTACGTTCGTCTTGCCGTAACCGTCGACAACGACGCAACCGCGATCCGTCTTCACGCCAAGCGCTTCAAGACCGAGATTCTCGATGTTGCCTTGCACGCCGACGGCCGAGATCATGCGGTCGGCGGTGATCTTCTCGACCTTGCCATCCTTCATCTCGACATGCGCGGTGACCGAGTTGGCACCCTTCTCGACCTTGGTCACCTTGGCTTCGAGGATGATCTTCATGCCTTGTTTCTCGAACTGCTTTTGCGCGAATTTCGAGACTTCGGCGTCCTCCACCGGCACTACCGCCGGCAGCAGTTCGACCACCGTCACCTCCGCACCCATGGTGCGATAGAAGGAGGCGAACTCGATGCCGATGGCGCCCGAACCCATCACCAGCAGCGACTTCGGCATCTCCTTCGGCACCATGGCCTCGAAATAGGTCCAGATCAGCTTGCCGTCCGGTTCGATGCCGGGCAGCGCGCGCGGCCTGGCGCCGGTCGCCAGGATGATATGCTTGGCGCTGTAGGTGCCCTCACCCTTGACGCCCTTCGGCACCGGCGGCTGCGGTTCCATCGGCTTCTTGGCCGTCTTGGACACGACGATCTCGCCCGGCTTGGAAAGCTTGGCCTCACCCCAGATGACGTCGACCTTGTTCTTCTTCATCAAGAAGGCAACGCCGCCATTGAGCCGCAGCGAAACCTTGCGGGACCGATCGACCACGGCCGCCGTGTCGGCGCTCACCTTGCCGTCGAGCTTCAACCCATAATCCTTCAAATGATCCGAATAGTGCATGATCTCGGCCGAGCGCAGCAGCGCCTTGGTCGGAATGCAGCCCCAGTTGAGACATATGCCGCCGAGATGCTCGCGCTCGACGATCGCCGTCTTGAAGCCAAGCTGGGCGGAACGCACCGCCGCGACATAGCCGCCGGGACCGGAGCCGATAATGATGACGTCGTAGTTCTCAGCCACGGTTTTCTCCTTCAATCACAATTCCAGCATCACGCGCACGACTGGCGTCAGCGCCTTGCCGATGTTCCGGGTGTTTTCGGCGTCGAGATGGACGCCATCGAGCGGCGTGGTTTGCGCTACGGTAGCTGCATCGAAGAAACCGCAACCGGCCTCGTCGGCCAGCGCCTCATACTGCGATGCCAGATACTTCGAAGCGTCATCGCCGCCGGCATACATTTCCTTGAAGTCGGCATTTTCGGTGCGGCTGACAACAGGAGGCGAGACGACCAGTATCTGCGGCGCTTCCCAGTCGAACGGGTAGTCGTGGCCGCGCACGATGTCGATCAGCCGCCGCATCCCTTGCTTGGCCGCGACCGGATTGCCATGGATCCACGGCTTCATGTCGTTGGCACCGAGCAGGATGATGATCAGGTCGATAGGCGCATGCGTGGTCAGAGCCGTCGGCAGCAGCCTGGCGCCGTTGCGATCGGCACCAGCCAGATGATCATCGAAGGCCGTGGTGCGGCCATTCAGGCCGTCGGCGATGACCTGAACGCCTCCGCCAAGCCCAGCCTGCAGCACGCTTGGCCAGCGATCCTCAAACGCGTGACGGCCGCCCTCGGCATTGTAGGCCCAGGTCAGCGAGTCACCGTAGCAAAGCACCGTCTTCATCCGTTCAATCCGCCCTTCCACCAGCCAAGCCGCGCTTCACACGCCAGCTTACAAACTGGCGTCGGTGATGACGGCCAGCTTCCCGCGCGAGAAGGCCGCCGGCGAATCCGGAGAGAATGAGGGCGAAAAGGCTGGTGAAGAATTTCCGCACCGCCTTCTCCTTTGCCTAGACCAGCATGCCCATCGGGTTCTCGATCAGCCGCTTGAAGGCAACGAGCAGTTCCGCACCCAGCGCTCCATCGACTGCTCGGTGGTCGGTCGACAGCGTCACCGACATCACCGTGGCGAT